>JAFRUW010000102.1 GCA_017438675.1 Oscillospiraceae bacterium
ACAACGCCCTGATGTTCCGCTCCGGCAACGCCCGTCCCGCCGGAGACGCTGGTGCCATTATGGCTGCGGCGGACAGGTTTTACGACGAGCTGTCGCCCGAGACAAGTGAATTCTTCCGCGTGATGAGAAAGTATGAGCTGGTGGATCTGCTCTCCACAGAGGGCAAAGAGGGCGGCGGCTACTGCACCGGCATTTACGATTACAACGTTCCGTTTATCTTCGCAAACTTCAACGGTACCAGAGACGATGTGGAGACTGTCACACATGAGGCTGGCCATGCTTTTGCCGACTGGATGAACAGGGACCGCGTGCCAATTGATACCATCTGGCCCAGTATGGAGGGATGCGAGGTCCATTCAATGAGCATGGAGTTCTTTGCGTGGAAGAGCGCCGGGGATTTCTTCGGTAAAGATGAGCGGAAGTTCCTTTACAGTCATCTGGCGGGTTCTATCGGCTTTATCCCTTACGGGACGATGGTGGATCATTTCCAGCATATCGTCTATGAGCATCCGGAGCTTACGCCCGATGAACGCCACGCCGAGTGGAAACGGCTTCTCGGTATCTATATGCCCTGGCTTCGCCTTGACGGGGAGATACCGTTCTATGCCGAGGGTATGGGCTGGCAGCGTCAGTCACACATTTATAACTGCCCATTTTATTATATCGATTACTGCCTGGCTCAGACAGTTGCTCTGACCTTCTGGTCAATGATGCAGGATGATTACAAAAATGCCTGGGAGCACTATATGGCATACACGCGTCAGGGCGGTTCAGAAGTGTTCACAAAGCTCCTTGAAAACGCGGGGATGAAGAGTCCCTTTGAGGAAGATACTATCCGCGGGGTCTGCGAGAAGGCTTCGGCATGGCTTGAGGCTTACGACCTTACCGGTATCAGTTGATGGGCAGGCTTCAGCGCAGAAACGAGAAATTAAAGGACATAGAGCTTGTAGACGGGAAAAAAGCAGTCTATACGGGAGACATATACCGAATTGCGGGAGACGGGCGGAAAACGAGGCTGCGGCTTGCGGCGGGGCTTGCCCTGATTGCAGCCCTGGTGATTGCCTCCGGCTGTATTGACGCCGCCGGAGCCACGAATACGTTTTACGTCATTCTGCCGTTTATCGGAGAGGTATCCGCGCTTTTCGCACTGTGCTGGAATGACATCAAGGTCATTGCAGGGAAGAACGGCGTTCGAAAGTATGTCTACGATTCCGTGTCGGGGATTATCCCGGGATCATCGCGCATACTTGCGGTGTTTGCCCTGTTCGGACTGATTGCTTCCGGAATATATCTCATATCCAACGGCTTCAGCGGGAAAACCGCGATCAGCATTATTTATCCCGTACTGAAAGCCGCAACAGCGGTGACGGCCGAGTATTACGGCAGGGATTACCGCAGGATTGTGTGGGAAACAGTACCGAAGAAATAAACCGTCAGGAGCGTACGCTTTTGCAAATGATGCGGGATCGCATTATAATTAACATCGGTGTTTGCCGGCGCGGTGAGAGCACGTCGGTTCAAATACATATATCACAGGAATATCTGAAGGGAGATATCATCAAATGAAGAAATTAATCACTCTAATCCTCTGTCTTGCCATGATAATGTCAATCCTGGCGGGATGCGCCAGCCGCGGCAATGACAAACCTCTTGTTGTCGGCTACTCAAACTTCTCAAGCAAGTTCTCTCCGTTCTTCTCGGAGACAGCCTACGACCAGGACGTCTGGGTTCTGACCTCTGTCAACCTTCTTGACATTGACCGTCTCGGCGCCGTTGTTGAAAAAGGCAAGACAGGCGAGACCCGTTCCTACAACAACACCGATTATACCTACTACGGACCCGCTGATCTGACAATCACAACAAATGCAGACGGCACAGTTGACTATGACTTCGAGCTTCGTGATGACATCAAGTTCTCCGACGGCAAGAAGCTGACCGCAGACGACGTAATCTTTTCCATGTATGTTCTCTGCGATCCCACCTACGACGGCAACAGCACTCTGTTCGCTCAGCCCATCAAGGGTATCGAAGACTACCGCTCCGGTATGTCCCAGCTTATTGACCTTCTCCTTGAAGCAGGTGCTGACAACAAGGACTTCTCCCTGTGGGATGAAGATACACAGAAGGCATTCTGGGCTGAAGCAGATGCCGCAGGTCCCAAGTTTGCTCAGACCATCGTTGACTACTGCATAAACAACGGTTACAACGCAGCAGACGATCCCATTGAGGCATGTGCCGCAAACTGGGGCTTCAAGCTTAAGGCGGGCGCCACAATCGACGATTTCTGGGCAGCCCTCAAGGAAGCTTACGACGGCGATCTCAAGAGCATTTCCGACGTAGAGAACGCAGGCTCCAGCCTCTTCTCTCTGATGGAGAATTACGATACATACGCAAAGGGCGTAAAGACCGGCAATTCCGCTGACAACATCGCGGGTATCCAGAAGACCGGCGACTACAGCCTCCGCGTAACACTTACAGAGACTGACGCAACAGCTATCTATCAGCTTGGCGTTCCCATCGCTCCCATGCACTACTACGGCGATGCTTCCAAGTATGATTATGATAACAACATGTTCGGCTTTGATAAGGGTGACCTGTCCACTGTCCGCTCTAAGACAACACAGCCCATGGGCGCAGGCCCCTACAAGTTTATCAAGTTCGAAAACGGCGTTGTATCCTTTGAGGCCAACAAGAACTATTACCTGGGCGCTCCCAAGACAAAGAACCTCCAGTTCCTTGAGTCCCAGGATCAGGATAAGCTCAACGGCGTCATCACCGGCACCATCGACATTACCGACCCGTCCTTCTCCGTTGATACCGCAAAGGCTATCTCCAAGGAAAACAGCAACGGCGAGGTAACAGGCAATAAGATCACCACCAGCACCGTAAACAACCTGGGCTACGGCTACCTGGGCATCAGCGCCAAGGCTGTCAACGTCGGCGGCGACATCGGTTCCGAAGCTTCCAAGGCACTCAGAAAGGCATTCGCAACCGTATTCTCCAGATACCGTGACGTTACTGTTGACTCCTACTACGGAGAGACCGCTTCCGTCATCAACTACCCCATTTCCGACACTTCCTGGGCAGCACCCCAGAAGACCGACTCCGACTACGCTATCGCATTCTCCAAGGATGTTGACGGCAATGACATCTACACTTCGGACATGACCGACGATCAGAAGGATGAAGCAGCTCTTAAGGCCGCTCTCGGCTTCTTCAAGGCAGCGGGCTACACCGTGACCGGCGACAAGGTCACAGCAGCTCCCGAAGGCGCGAAGATGGACTACGAAGTATGGATCCCCGCTGACGGCGCAGGCGACCATCCTTCCTTCATGATGCTGAACCTGGCAAGCGACGCGCTGAAGAAGATCGGCATCACCCTGAACGTTAAGGACCTTGCAAACTCCTCCGATCTGTGGACCGGTATCGAGTCCGACTCCGTACCCATGTGGTGCGCAGCCTGGGGCGCAACTCCCGATCCCGACATGTATCAGGTCTACTACTCCGGCGTTGAGTCCGGCAAGGAAGCCGGCGGCTCCAACTACATGTACGACATCGCCGATCCCGAGCTTGACGAGCTGATCATGGACGCACGTACCAATATGGACCAGTCCTACAGAAAGGCTGTTTACAAGTCCTGCCTGGATATCATCATCGACTGGGCTGTCGAGGTTCCCGTATATCAGAGACAGAACGCCATCATCTTCTCCACCGAGCGCGTAAAGATGGATACCGTAACACCGGATATCACAACTTACTACACCTGGCTGAGAGAGATCCAGAACATAGAGCTTAATTAGTTCACGATAAACGCTGAATAGACAAAAACATACGGCGGGGCAGGCAGTCCTATCTGTCTGCCCCGTCAGGAATTAATATAAGAGGAGCGATTATCGTGCGAAAATTTATTATCAAACGACTTCTTCAGTCCGTGGTGATACTGTTTTTCGTAGCCTTTATAATCTACGCCCTGATGCGCTGCCTCCCGACCTCATACGTTGAGGCTATGGCAAGGCAGAAGTCAATGCAGCCCGGCTCCAAGAGCTTTGAGGAATGGATGGAGCAGCTGACCGTTATGTACAACATGAACGGCGGTATCGTTTCCGGCTTCTTCAAATGGCTGGGGTCCATGCTCAGGGGCGATTTCGGCGACAGCTGGAGATGGACCGTACCTGTTCTGGAAAAGTTCAACGACACAGTCTGGCTTTCCTTTACAATGGGTTTCATTTCATTTGTGCTTGAGCTTCTCATCGCCATCCCTCTCGGTATTATCGCGGCAACAAAGCAGTATTCCAAGACTGACTATACCATCTCCGTCCTTGCTCTGGCGGGCATCTCGCTTCCGACGTTCTTCTTCGCGTCGCTGCTTAAGCTGGTGTTCTCGGTGAAGCTTGGATGGTTCGACCTGTACGGACTGGTGGGAAGAAACTACGACCAGCTTTCAGCATTCGGGAAGATCCTTGACAAGGGCAATCATCTTATCCTTCCGATAGTAACGTTGGTCGTTGTCAGCATGGGCAGCCTAATGCGTTATACAAGAACAAATATGCTGGAAGTGCTGAACGCCGACTATATCCGTACTGCCAGGGCAAAGGGCCTTTCCGAGAAAAAGGTTATTTACCGTCACGCTTTCAGGAACACGCTTATACCCATCGTCACCCTTGTGGGCGGTTCACTTCCCGGCCTGTTTTCCGGCGCTCTTATCACGGAGACGCTGTTCGGCATTCCGGGTATCGGTTTTGCGTCTTACCACTCCATGCGTTCCGGCGACATTCCTTTTTCCATGTTCTTCCTGGTGTTCACCGCAGTACTTACACTCCTGGGCAATCTGATCGCCGACATTCTGTACGCGGTGGTTGACCCCCGGGTCAGGATTACCTGAGAAAGGAGGACACTATGAAAGACAAGAATGACAAGAAGCTTCCCGCCGCGAATAACGGGAATCAGAAAGAAGAGCAGTATTCACTTAACGATGACCGCCGTGTCAAAGTGCTTTCCCCCGGCGCACTGGTGGCGAAGCGCTTCCTGCGCAACCGGCTTGCGGTAACAGGTATGGTTATCCTGCTTATCATGTTCCTGTTCTCCTTTTTAGGCGGTTTGCTTTCTCCCTACGCCGAAGATCAGAAGTTCTACAGGACCGACGTTCAGGCGAAGGATTACGCCGGTATCCTCCACAACGAGGAATACCGCTACACGGTTGGCGATCCCGAGCTGTTCAAGAGTGCAGTCCACGCACAGGCGCTTAAAGCTATCATTACAAATAATGAAAGCTTTGATTACAAGGATCACAGCTATACCCTCAATAAGCTTGACGAGGATCTCTACACCGTTTCCTGCGAGGGAAAGGTGGTGGGTATCGCCAGCAAGGAGCTTATCAACTCCTCTGACAACCGGCCCGTCAGCTTTGACTTTGCCCTTCAGGTATATCAGGCCAAGGCGGAGGGGAAGAACACATTTACCGCCGACAGCGTGGAATACAATATTGACGAGGACGGCGTTATCACCGATTCCGCCGGTGCGGAGGTCGGCTACGTCAGCGCCTACATTGTCCGCGCCGTTATGCCCGACGTGGTGTTCTCAAGAGAGTTCAAGAATCAGCTTATCGATGCCGCAGAAGCCGGCGATGAGTCGTTCAAGTATACCGATGAGAACGGCGTCGAGGCTGAATACATCCTTCAGTACGACGCCGCTACAAAGGCGTATGACGTCAGAAGAGAGATAGCCACGAAGGTATTTGATACATATTCTGCTCCTTCCAAGTCCCACTGGGTCGGTACAGACCGCAACGGTATGGATATGCTGACAAGACTTATGTACGGCGGCCGTATCTCCCTTATGATCGGATTCATCGTCGTGATTATTGAAACCATTATCGGTATAGTTCTGGGCGGTATTTCCGGCTACTTCGGAGGCTGGATCGACAACCTTATTATGCGTATCGTGGATGTGTTCTACTGCATACCCAGTCTGCCGTTCATAATCATTGTCGGCGCCGCCATGGACGCGGCAAACGTACCGTCGCTGACGCGAATGATTTATCTTATGCTGATCCTGGGCTTCCTGGGCTGGCCGGGTGTCGCCCGACTCATCCGCGGCCAGATCCTGTCCCTCCGTGAACAGGAGTTCATGACCGCCACCGAGGCCTGCGGCATCGCGCCGTACAAGAGGATATTCAAGCACCTTGTGCCCAACGTCATGCCCCAGCTTATCGTATACATGACCATGGGCCTCGGCAGCACCATCATCACCGAGGCGACCCTGTCCTTCCTGGGACTGGGCGTCCGATTCCCCTTTGCTTCATGGGGCAATATCATCAACGACGTTAACGACACATTCGTTCTTACAAACTACTGGTTCATCTGGATCCCGGCGGGCATTCTGCTTCTCACCACCGTCCTTGCCTTCAATATTGTGGGCGACGGTCTGAGAGACGCCTTCGATCCCAAGATGAAGCGCTGACAAGGAGGGAAATCATGGCTAAAAAGAAAAATGCCGGGTATCTCTCCGCCAGGGAATCACGCAAAATCGCAAAAGAGAACCGGAAGATCACAAATGAGCTTGAGAAGAAATACAAGCGCAAAAACGTTCCCGAATCCGAGTATCTCACCGAGATGAAGGATCCGGCAAATGTCCTCGAGATCGACGGGCTCCGCACATATTTCTTCACCGACGTAGGCGTTGCCAAGGCGGTGGACGGAGTCACGTTTGAAGTGCCTCAGGGCAAGACTGTAGGTGTTGTGGGCGAGTCCGGCTGCGGAAAATCCGTTACCAGCCTTTCCGTTATGCAGCTCCTTCAGCGCCCCCAGGGCCAGATCGTTGACGGCAGTATCCGTATAAACCTGGGCGATAAGGCCTATGACGTCACAAAGACGCCTTTAGAGACAATGCAGAAGCTCCGCGGCAACTTCGTTTCCATGGTGTTCCAGGAGCCTATGACAAGCCTGAACCCCGTATTCCGCATCGGTGACCAGA
>JAFRUW010000103.1 GCA_017438675.1 Oscillospiraceae bacterium
AGGGGCGACCCTTGCGGTCGTCCCCTGTTGTGTATAGTCAGGCATAAGGGACAGCCGCAAGGGCTGCCCCTACATGGGGTGATAGCAACCGCCCAACCCACAGGCGAAAAACTGCACCCCGCGCAAATAATGCACAAAATTACTAAAAATATATTTACAAACAAGGGGGAAATATGGTATTCTATATAAGGAATAATTTACTCTGAGGGCTGTATTCTGAATAACGCAATAAAGAAAGGAAGGATTTTTTATGAAGAAAAACAGACTTTTTTCCCTGCTTCTGGCGCTGGTCATGCTCTTCGGCGTGGTGTCCGCGCTGGGTATCACTGCCGGGGCGGCGGATACGCTAAACCCAACTGTCAATAGCAATGGAATTTTGACATGGAATGCAATAGACAACGCTGTATATAGTATATGGTGGTATATTAATGGAGAAGGAGATTCCAAAACAAGTCATAGTGATGAGTATATTTCTTCGACAACATATAATCTAAAAGCGGAAATGGATAGTTTGCTTAGCACAAATAAAGGATTATATGAAATTAGAGTAATTGCTTATAGCAAAAATTCGGGCATTCAACTTAAAAGAGAAAGTTGTTCATATCAATATGTCCCAAATACCCCTTACCTTGATACTCCTGAACCGAGGTTTGTTGGAACGACAATACAATGGACTGCAGTAAACGGAGCAAATGAATATCGGTATAGAGTGATGGTGGGAGATTCACCGTCAAGTTTCTTTTTAAACAGTAACTCCAAGTTAGGGACAATAAGCGGTACGAGTGTTGATCTTTCAGGTTGGATTGAACCAAACTTTTATTATTATTTTATAGTAGTAGCGCGTTCTCCAAGTATAAGAGCATCAGAAACTGCTACATCAGAGGTTGTTAAGGGATCGGATCTTTTAAACGGCTATCAAACACCCATTCCAATCAAATCGGTAGATGTAAAAGTGGAGGTCCCCGCTGCGGGAAATCGTCCGAAAAAACCTACAGTCAATTCTGCAGATGCCACAATAAATTTATATGAATGGCGTCATAATGGCTTAAAAATGTCCGATACCGATACCTTTGTTGCCGGAGAAACATATAGGTTGATTGTAATATTGTATCCGGCAAACAGTAAATCATTTAACAACAATACTGAAGCAACCATAAACGGTAAGACAGGACATATCCAAATACAAGCTAGTGACGTTATCAACTATTATCTCGATTTTGCGGTTCCTTTCGGCAACCTCACCGGTTCGGTGACCATCAGCCCGTCTTCACCCCATGCGGGCGATACACTGACAGCTAACCTCAGCGGAACCGTGGCGAGTATTCCGGCAAATAAAATTCACTATCAGTGGCAGAAGGACATGTCCGAGGACGGCGGTTTTTACAGAGACATAGCCGGCGAGACAAATAAAACGTTTAACATTCCGCTGACGGATACATCCGGCTATTCAAAATACCGCGTGAAGGTCACCGCCGACTACTATGACGGAGAGCTGCGCAGCGATTCTGTCAGGGTAGCGGAGGGACAACCTACACTCACGGGTACGGTGACGGTCACGCCGTCCTCACCGAAAGCGGGCAATACGCTGACGGCAGATTTCACCGGCACTTTGGCAACCTTACCCGCATACAGGATCCATTACCAGTGGCAGTTCAGCGCAGGTGAGGGTGCGGTCTGGAAAGATATAGCCGCCGGGACATCAAGAGACTATACTACAGCGTCAAATACCCCGACCGGCAGGAACTACCGCGTTATGGTGACGGCGGACGGTTATGACGGTGCGGTTTACAGCAATGTGGTGATACTGTCCAATCCGCTCACGGGCACGGTTACCATCAGCCCGACAAATCCGAAGCAGGGCGATACACTGACGGCAAATCCCGGCGGGGGACTTAATAGCATACCGGCAAGCAGGTACCATTACCAGTGGCAGCGCGTTGGTCTGGTTGGCAAAAACTATGTCTATACAGATATTTCCGGGGCAACGGGCAAAACATATACGGTAACGGAGGCGGCAGGTACAATGCTTTGTATAAAAATAACCGCCGACGGCTACGTGGGTGAAATCCGCAGCAACAGAGTAACAGTATCGGCAGGCGGCTCCTCCTACCCCAAGGGCGACGTTGACCGCAGCGGACAGGTGGGTAACAGCGACCTCATCATGGTGGCCCGCCATGTTGTGCACATCCTGACCCTGACGGGAGAGCAGTTTACCCTTGGCGACATGAACGACGACAAGGTCATCGACAATAAGGACATAATCAGCGTAGCGAGAAAGGTCGTAGGACTGTAAAAAACAATGCTTCCCTATTTGGGAAGCATTGTTTTTTAGTGAAAAATTGAGAATGAAAAATGAAAAATGGCGGTATTTTTTAATTCTGACGAAGTAAAAAATGATTTGAATGGCGGGCGATCAATGATCGCCCCTACGGGTGCGGTGGTTATTGCGGGCGGGCGCGGAGGCCCGCCCCTACGGGTGCGGTACATTGCGGGCGGGTCGGCCCGCCCTGTTTTTATTAATCAATTACAAATGGGAAATACGACCATTTTTCATTTCCCATTTTCAATTCTTCATTAACAAAGCCACCGCGTGGGCGGCGACGCCCTCGCCTGAACCCGTAAAGCCCATCTTTTCCTCGGTGGTGGCTTTTACATTCACGCAGTCGGCGGGAGCTTTAAGGACCTCCGCCAGATTCCGCACCATATCGGGGATATACGACGCCAGCCTGGGCTTCTGGGCGATTATCGTAACATCGGCGTTGCCGATCCTGTACCCCTTTCCCTCCATGAGCCCGACCACATGGGCGAGGAGCGCCATGCTGTCGGCGCCCTTGTACCTGGGGTCGCTGTCGGGGAAGTGCCTGCCGATGTCCCCCAGCGCCAGTGCGCCTAAGATCGCGTCCATCAGGGCGTGGACAGCCACATCCGCGTCGGAGTGACCGTCGGGGCCGAAATCCGCAGGGATACGCACCCCGCAGAAGATGCAGGGCCGCCCCTCCTTATATCTATGTACGTCGTAACCGTGGCCGATCCGTATCATTCGGTTTCCTTTCTCCGCTTCAGTATGGCTTCGCCGATCACCATATCCTCCGGGGTGGTGATCTTTATGTTCTCATAGGAGCCGGGTACGATGCGCACCTCGCCCCCGATGGCCTCTGCCGCCATGGAATCGTCGGTGATGGAGAGCTTCCTGTCTGCGGCGTTCTTCATTGCCCCACGTATGAGATCGGCGTCGAAGGCCTGGGGGGTCTGGACTGCATAAAGCTCCGACCTGTCGGGTGTGGAAACGACCTTGCCGTTCTTCACCGTCTTCACCGTGTCCTTCACCTGGACCGCCGGCACCGCGGCGTTGTACTCCGCTGCGGTTTTTATAACTTCCTCCACGATCTCCGGCGTCACAAAGGGCCGCGCCCCGTCGTGTATCGCGATCACCTTCGCCTTTTTCGACACCTCATTTATGCCGTTCATCACGGACTCCGCCCGGGTATCACCCCCGTGGGTGAGCCTTGTCACCTTACTTAGCCCATATTGAGCAAAGATCATCGCTGTTCTGGGGATATCCTCCCGCCTCGTCACCACGATGATCTCACTTACCGATTTGCATTTGCTGAGGGCCATGACTGTCCTTACCAGAACCGGCACACCGTCAAGCTCGGCAAATATCTTGTCCACGCCCTCCATCCTCGAAGAGCTGCCGGCGGCGGGCACCACAACAGAGCAGAACCCTCTGCCTGTTTTCAGTATCCCGCCGGTCTTTTTCTTAAAAAGCAACTTTTCCACCTCGAGCCCTTATCCGAAAGCCTTATTCAGCCTCATCTCCACTTCCTCGTAAGTGGATTTCTGAGCAATGACGATCTCGGATATAAGTATCTGCTTTGCCGAACGGAGCATTTTCCTTTCGCCGTTGGAAAGGCCCTTCTCGTTTTCCCGCTCCATAAGGCCCTTGATAACCCCGGCCACCTCAAACAGATCGCCGCTCCTGATCTTCAGCAGGTTCTCTCTGTACCGCTTGTTCCAGTTCTGGGTCATATCGATGTCGATATCGCCGAAGCTGTTTATAACGCGCTCCGCGTATTCGGAATCCACCACCGGGCGCACCCCGATACTGTCGCAGGACTCCACCGGTATCTTCACAGTCATGCTGCCCTTGCCGAGATGCAGGACATAAAACTGCTTCATTGTATCCCCGACCTTACGCTCTTCGATCTCGTCTATCACTCCCGCGCCGTGCAGCGGATGCACTATATTCTCTCCCACTCTGTACATTATTCACCTCAGTATCTTTCTCTTCCTAACTTATAACTATCCGACAATATTATACACCATTTTGATGTTTTTTAGCAAGAACTTTTTCCTGAAAAAAGCGTTTTTTCCTGCGATATTCCGCAGACTCAGCGCCTCCCCGCGCCATACGCCGGGCAGAGAACATACAACAAACGGAACTCCGGCCCGGGAATGTGCAGGCCCGTGTATTCCGCACCGTTTTTCTTTTTTCATCCTTTATTTTTTCATTAAAAAAGAATGCTCTCTCCGTCTTGCATATATCGCGATAATTTGATAAAATAAGGCATCATATCCCAATGTGAAAGGAATGTAATATTATGTCAACCAACAGCAACAGACCCTCCGGCCGCTATCCCTCAAACGGGAGAAGGCCCGATCCCAGAGCTTCGGTCAAGCCCGCATCCATTTTAAAGAACCGCAGGCTTCTTGCCCTTATCGCGGCATGTGTCGTGCTTCTTGCCGTCATCATCGGCTTAGCCATCCACAAGAAGAACAGCAAGAAGAATGCCGATCCCGCCAACGTGAATTACGTCGCCGAGATCACCGTCAAGGATTACGGCTCCATCACCGTGGCGCTGGACAGCAGCGCCGCACCCGAGACCGTGGCAAACTTTGTGGAACTGGCAAAGTCCGGCTTCTATGACGGGCTCACCTTCCACCGCATCATGGACGGCTTTATGATCCAGGGCGGCGATCCGGACGGCAACGGTACCGGCGGCTCCGGCAAAAATATCACCGGCGAGTTCAAGCTGAACGGCTTCGACAATCCCATATCCCACACCCGCGGCACCATTTCCATGGCACGCGCCAACGACCCCAACAGCGCAAGCTCCCAGTTCTTTATCGTTCAGGCGGACAGCACCTTCCTGGACGGCAGCTATGCTGCTTTCGGCCGCGTCACCAGCGGCATGGAAGTCGTTGACCGGATCTGCGCCGACGCGGAGCCCACCGACAATAACGGCACCATCCCCGCGGCCCAGCAGCCTGTCATCACCTCCATCACCATCAGTGAGGCAGAAGCGGGCAAATAATACATAACCAAGTCAATAACAGACCGGGATCTGCCCTATGCGGCAGTTAACAGGGAAATGGGGGTGCGAATCCTCCGCGAGGCCGTCACTGTGAAGTGAAGCGCAAGCTTCCGAAGTCAGAAAGCCTGCCCGGGCGGCGTAAAATTCCGCCGCGTCGTACAAGGAGCCGCGATACCCGGCTGAATTGTAGAAAAACGCATTACGGCAAACGGCGGTGGTCATTCCCACCACCGTTTGCTTAAGCCTGTCCCCATTTGCCGGACAGGCCGGTTCTCTGCGTCCCCTTCTCTCTTTTTTCTTTGTACGATTTCTGTATAAAATATAAAGGAGAGATTTTTTATGTCCAAAACAGCAAAAAGCATCATTGCCGTCATTATCCTTCTGGTGTTCGTGGCGGCGGCCATCTTCGCCTGGAAGTACTTTTCTCCCAAGGCCAACGAGGGCGGCAAGACCATCACGGTAGAAGTGGTTCACGGCGATGAAAGCAAAAAGACCTTCACCATCTCCACCGACGCGGAGTTCCTTCGCGGCGCTCTTGAGCAGGAGAAGCTGGTGGAAGGCAGTGAAAGCGAATTCGGTCTTTTCGTCACAAAGGTTGACGGCGAGACTGCTGATGATTCCCTGCAGCAGTGGTGGCGCTTCTCCAAGGACGGCGTCGATCTTATGACCGGCGTTGACGAAGCTCCCATTGCCGACGGTGAGCACTATGAAATCACCCTCACTACAGGCTGGTAAACCAACTGTAAAAGAGGTATGCGCCCTGGCGCTGATGGGGGCACTGATGTTTGTCCTCCAGGTCGCCATGTCCGGCCTGCCGAACATACATGTCACCGATGTGCTTATCATAATAACCGTTGTGTTTTTCGGCTGGAAGGCGCTTTATTCGGTGGCTGTGTTCATCATGCTGGAGGGACTGGTCTGGGGCATAACCATGTGGTGGTTCTGCTACTGGTATCTGTGGCCTGTCTTCGTCGTTGTGTGTATCCTCATGCGGAAGAATGATTCCGCGCTTATATGGGCGGTGGCCGCCGGAATGCACGGTATCTGCTACGGCGCCCTCTGCTCCATACCCTTTCTGTTCATGGGCGGCTGGCACACTGCCTTTGCCATGTGGGTAAGCGGCCTGACCTTCGATATGGCCCACTGTGTGGGCAATTTCGTATTCACACTGATTCTTTACCATCCGCTTAAAAAGGTAATGGCGCTGTCGCTAAAGCAGAAGATATGAAAAAATCCCCGGTCCTTCTTCGGATCGGGGATTTGAGCGCCGCTTACGCGGCGAAATTCTGCGAAGCTTTTTTCTCGTAATCTGAGTTTGTATGCAGACTAAAATCCCTGATCCGGAAACCGGATCAGGGATTTTGATTCTGGATTAAGGATCAGTCTAAATCGTAGTCGTCGTCATTTGCTTCACGGCGGGATGCCGCGATGAACTTGGATCTGGATTCCTGGATCTCATCGAGAGCTGTGCTGACGGACTCTTCGGTGCGTCTGAGGATCTCTTCCGCGTACTGATTTGCCACACGTCTGAGCTCGTCGGACTTCTCCCTTGCGGTAGCAATGATGTCGTCAGACTTTGCCTTTGCCTGCTTGACGATCTCTTCCTCGTCCACAAGCTGACGCGCTCTGTCCTCGGCCACCTTCTTGATGGATTCCGCTTCCTTCTTGGCGTTGGTGATAAAGTCGTTGCGGGCGGAAACAAGTCTCTTTGCCTCAGAGATCTCACCGGGGAGCTGAGCCTTGATCTCGTCGATCAGGTCGAGAGTCTTTTCCCTCTCAATAATGCACTTATCGCTGCTGAGAGGAACGCCTCTTGCCTCGCTGATAACATTGCTGAGCATCTGCAGTAATTCCTGTACTCCGTTTTCCATAGTTACCTCCTGCTTCTTATCTGATTTATAAAATCATCTATGATTTCTCTTGGAATAAATTCCGATAAATCCACTCCGTACCGCGCCATTTCCTTGACGATACTGGAGCTTAGATACATGTATTTTTGTGACGCCATGAGGAACATGGTGTCGATATCCGGCGCTATCTTGCTGTTTACCAGCGCCATCTGGAATTCCCAGTCGAAGTCCGACACGGCGCGCATTCCCTTTACTATGACCTTGGCGTTCTTCTCCTTGGCGTAGTCCACCAGCAGCTTGTCGGAGCTGTCAACCACCACGTTGGGGAACCGTCCCGTGGTCAGCCTGAGGTATTCCAGCCTCTGCTCCAGGCTCAGAACCGGCTGCTTGCCGGAGTTCACCATGACGCAGACGTAGACCTTTTCAAATATCCGGGAAGCCCGCTTCAGAATATTGAGATGTCCCAGGGTGACGGGGTCGAAGCTGCCCGGGTATATGGCTATACTCATTTGAATTAACCTTTCTCTGCTGCTCTGCGTGAAAACGTGGTTATCCTGATCTTGCCGTATCTGTACTCCTTAAGCCTGAAGTAAGGCTCCGTGACTTCCGGCAGGACCTTCTCCTTCTGACTTTCACAGACCATTATACCATTTTCTTTCAATATGTCAAACTTATTTACGCTGATTATTGATTTTTCCAGAAGGTCGGTATCGTAAGGCGGATCCAGAAATATCAGATCGAATTTTTCTCCTCCGGAGAGAAAAGCGATACTGTCCGCCGCCACGATCCTGGATTCCTTTTCAAAGCCCGCCAGCTTTATATTCTCCCGCACCAGCTTCAGGGAGTCCGGGGCTTTGTCCACGAATACGGCGGAGGCGGCCCCGCGGCTCAGTGCCTCGATACCGAGCTGACCGCTGCCGGCAAAGAGATCCAGCACCTTCCTGCCCTCGATGTCAAACTGTATGATATTGAATACGGCTTCCTTTACCATATCTGTGGTTGGCCGGACGCTGTAGTCCGCCGGCTCCTTCAGCTTTCTGCCTCTTTTAGTTCCGCTGATTATTCTCATCCTCGTCCTCCCCTTTATGGAAATGATCGTATATCTTCTGTGCCGTGGGTCTGGGAACCACTTTGCCCAGCTCCTCCACCCCGGCGTTTTCTATAGCTTTTACGCTTTTGAAGGCCTTTATGAGATCGTTCCGCCTCTTTTCGCCCACACCGGGTATGGCGTCCAGCGAAGAGCCGTACCTTGACCTGAGGGAGCGGTTGTACTCTATGGCAAAGCGATGAGTCTCCTCCTGTATGGTGCCGATGAAGGAGAACACATACGGCTTGGCATCGATGCCGATCTCCCTGCCCTCGGGCGTCACCAGCGCCCGTGTCCTGTGCCTGTCGTCCTTCACCATGCCGAAGGTGGGAACGTCCACTCCCGCTTCCCGCATAGCCTCCCTTGCCACGCCTGCGTGTACCGCGCCGCCGTCAATGAGCAGAATATCCGGGAGCCGGGAGAACTTCTCGTCCCCCTCCTTATACCTCATAAACCTGCGGTGAATGACCTCCGCCATGGAACCGTAGTCGTTCTGCTCCGTGAGTGTCTTAATTTTGAATTTCCTGTAATCCCGCTTTAAAGGCCTGCCGTTTACAAACACCACCATGGATGCCACGATGTTCTCGTTG
>JAFRUW010000104.1 GCA_017438675.1 Oscillospiraceae bacterium
ATTATCTGTAAATCACTTCGCATCGTACCAGCTTCTTCCCATGTTCACGTCAACGGTGAGGGGGAGATCGAGGGTCATGACGTTTTCCATCTCCTCCTTGAGTACCTGCGCAACGCGGTCGGCGTCATCCTCGGCACACTCCGCAATGAGCTCGTCATGAACCTGCAAGAGCAGCTTTGCGTCGGGGATCTCCTCCCGCAGCCGCTTCCACACGTTTATCATGGCAAGCTTCATTATATCAGCCGCCGTGCCCTGAATGGGCATGTTCAGCGCCACGCGTTCTCCGAACTGACGGACATTGAAGTTTTTGGAGTACAGCTCCGGCAGGAATCGCCGCCTGCCGTGGAGGGTGGAGACGTAACCGTCCGCCTTGGCCTTGTCCACGATGCGTTCCATGTATTCCCGGACGCCGTGGTATTTCGCCAGATAGCTGTCCATATACCGGCCCGCCTCGGCCACCGATACGCCGATGTCCTGAGCCAGTGAGAACTTCGATATGCCGTAGACGATGCCGAAGTTTACCGCCTTTGCACGGCTCCTCTGGGTGGATGTAACCTCATCCACGGAGGTGTTGAACACCTGGGAGGCGGTGACTGTGTGGATATCCATACCGGTCCTGAACGCCTCGATCATGGTCTCGTCGCCTGATATGTGGGCCAGGAGCCGCAGCTCGATCTGGCTGTAATCCGCGTCAACCAGAATGCGGCCTTCCGGGGCAACGAACATTTTGCGTATCTCGCCGCCAAGCTCCCGGCGGATGGGGATGTTCTGAAGGTTCGGCTCCGTGCTTGAGAGCCGCCCAGTGGCGGTGACGGTCATCTGGAAGGTGGTGTGGATGCGCCCATCGTCTCCGATGAACCGCTGCAGTCCCTGGGCGTAGGTGGAATACAGCTTGCTGAGCTGGCGGTAGTCGAGAATGAGCCCGATTATCGAGTGTTTGTCCCGGAGCTTTTCCAGCACCTCCGCGTTTGTTGACCAGCCGGTCTTTGTCTTTTTCGGAGCGGGAAGCATGAGCCTGTCGAAGAGGATCGCACCGAGCTGCTTCGGTGAGTTTATATTGAATTCCTCCCCGGCAAGCAGGTATATCTGCTTTTCCAGCGCTTCCATATCATCATGGAGCTTCGCCCCGAACTCCGTCAGGGCATCCCTGTCCACAAGGAAGCCTGCGGATTCCATATCGCTGAGCACCGGGCACATGGGAAGCTCAATGTCTTTGTAGAGATCGTATTCCCGGGATTCACGGAGCCTCGTTTCAAGCTCCTTTTTCAGCATGAATACGGCCTGGGCCTCCCGGCACAGTGCAGTTTCCTCTTCGCCGTCCATAAGGAGGCTGAGCTGCGCGCCTTCCTCTTCCCGTGAAAGCGTCATTCCCAGATATTCCTCTGCCAGACGGGGGAGTGGATAGCTGCTTTCAGTAGCGTTTAAAAGATAAGCCGCAAGGGCGGTGTCGAATACCCAGCCGTCGGATGACACGCCGATGGCGGTGAGGGCGCCCATGGTCTCTTTGATCTCGTGCCCCGCTTTCTTTACACTGCCGCCGAAAACGCGCCTGAGAACGCTGTTGTAATCCGGGGTGCTCACCCGGTCAAGGCAGTATACCTTCTCTTCGAAGCAGAGCGCCAGAGTGTTAAGGTCCGGGGTTATGCGTAGGGCGATGAAATCCGCCTTTTCCGCGCTTTTCAGTATATCGTCGGCACTTTCCGGCCTGATTATCTCCCAATCGTTGAATTTTTGCGCCGGGGCGTCAGCTGTGTGACCGGAAGCCGGCACAAGTCCCAGACGCTCGGTGAGCTTGTTGAATTCCAGCACCCGGAACAGCTCGTACAGCCTGTCGTTGTTGAGCGGCTTCCTGCGGGCTTCCTCCGGGGAGAATTCAATGGGCACGTCCCGGTCTATGGTGGCAAGGGTATAGGACATTTTTGCGGAATCGGCCCCTGCCTCCAGCTTCTTTTTGACGGAAGGGGTGACCTCCAGTGCCTGCACATCGGCGTATATGTTCTTCACTTCGCCGTAGCGCCGCACAAGGTCGAGAGCGGTCTTTTCACCCACGCCCTGAACGCCGGGGATGTTGTCCGAGGCGTCCCCCATGAGGGCCTTGAGATCCACCATGAGAGGCGGCTCAAAGCCGTATTCCTCCCTGAAAACATCGGGTGTATAGTTTGTTGTCTCAGTTCTGCCCATGCGGGATTTGACGTGGAGCACCCGGGTGGAGTCATCGATGAGCTGAAAGCTGTCCTTGTCGCCGGTGACGATGACACAGTTCCAGCCGTTCTCCCGGCACCTTTTCGCCACGGTGCCGATGACGTCGTCCGCCTCATAGCCTTCAAGGGACAGGCAGGGGATGTTCATTGCCCCCAGCACGTCTTTAATTATGGGCATCTGGGCCGCCAGCTCCTCGGGCATGGGTTTCCGCTGTGCCTTGTAGCCGTCGTACATCTTGTGACGGAAGGTGGGAGCCTTGAGATCAAAGGCAACACAAAGAGCCTCCGGCGATTCATCGTCCAGAAGCTTGAGCAGGATATTCAGAAAACCGTAAACGGCGTTTGTGGGCGTGCCGTCCTTTGTGTTTAAGGGACGCACACCGTAAAACGCCCGGTTAAGTATGCTGTTGCCGTCAAGCACCATCAGCTTCATGGTATTTCCTCCTGAGATATTTAAACCCGTTGGGTAAGGTGCGGTGGTTGAATGTTTCCGTTTTTGTTTTAAATGCGGCTTTTATCAAAGCTTTTTATCGCCTCCGCGGCGGGCGCCCTATTTCTTCCTCGTGGAAGAAATAGGGGAAAGAACACGCCAAAGGCGTTCCCCCTTTGGAATCCCCCCAGTGGAAACAAAGAGTTCGTCCGGCCGTGAAATGTGCTGTACGTATACGGGGGTGCCCAGTCCCTAAACCTTAATAGTCTCTGCGCCTAACCCGCTGGCGCTTACATTGCAGGTTGTTCTGGTGCGGTGGCTCGCGGGCGGATATGGAATCCACCCCTTGCGGCACAGATTCCGGTTCGGTACTTCTTGTAGGGGTCGATGCCCACATCGACCCGTATTTTGATTACTTGCAATAGAAAGGCAGTTTTCAGATCACCGCCATGAGCGCCAGATCTAAAATCCACCACCGCAGTAAGCGGCTGAGCGAGTTAGACGCAGGCAGTATCAGACATGCTGTCTATCGTTTTCACCGATGGCTGTTCTGCGGCTGTGACTACCGTTTCAGGGAAAGGATTCAAAAGGAAAACGGCATATTAAGCCGTTGTCCTTTTGTCGCCTCTTTCCCCCGTTTCTGGCGAGACAGAAATGGGGTGCCCCGCGGCATGAGCGGGAAAAAGCTAAGATTTCGCAATAATAATAATCCAAAACCACACCGCTCAACAGATACCACCGCAAAAAGGCATAGCGATTATGCCTTTTTCCACTTTACGCCCTGGGGGGTGTCGGTAATTATTATGCCCATTTCCTTGAGTTCGTCTCTGATCCTGTCTGCCTCGGCCCAGTTTTTTGCCTTTTTTGCGTCGGCACGGGCGGCAATCATGGCCTCAACCTTCTGCTCAAGACCGTCGTCACCTTCATCCGCTGTCTCGTAAACAAGACCGAGGACGCCGTTCAGCTCGTCGAACATGGCAAGGCAGTCCTTTGCCAGCCCCTTTGAGGGGTTGTTCCCGGTGGCGGTGGCGCTGTTTATATCGCGTACCATCTCGAAGATGACGGATATGCCGTCGGCGGTGTTGAAATCATCGTCCATGGCCTCAATGAAGCGGTCGCGGTATTTGCCCAGACCGGCGGCGAATTCCTTTTCGCTGTCCCGGTATTCTTCACTTCCGTTATCAACCAGGAACACAAGGTTCTCTCTGGCGTTTTTAAGTCTCATAAGGGCGTTCTGAGCCTGCATGAGGATCTCGCCTGAATAGTTCAGGGGGCTTCTGTAATGGCTCATGAGCATGAACATGCGGATGGTCTCGTAGCCGTAAGCCTCCGCCGCCTCGCGGACAGTGAAGAAGTTGCCGAGAGATTTGCTCATCTTTTTGTTGTCGATGCTTATGAAGCCGTTGTGAACCCAGTAGTGGACGAAGGGGCAGCCGTTTGCAGCCTCGGACTGGGCGATCTCGTTTTCGTGGTGGGGGAATATGAGGTCCTGACCGCCGCAGTGGATATCAATGGTCTTGCCGAGGTAGCGGTTAGACATAGCGGAGCACTCGATGTGCCAGCCGGGGCGTCCTTTGCCCCAGGGGGAATCCCAATAGGGTTCGCCGGGCTTTGCGGCCTTCCAGAGGGCGAAGTCCATGGGGTTTTCCTTGATGTCGGCAACGTCGATCCTGGCGCCGGCCTGAAGGTCCTCAAGGGGCTGATGGGACAGCTTGCCGTATTCGGTGAACTTGTTTGTGCGGTAATACACATCGCCCTGGGACTCGTAAGCGAAGCCCTTCTCGATGAGGGTGGAAACAATGTCGATTATCTGCTGAATGTTCTCCGTGGCCTTGGGGTGAACGGTGGCCTCCCGAACGCCCAGACCGTGGGCATCGGTATAGTACTCTTTGATGTACTTTTCCGCCACATCCTGGGAGGAAATCCCCTCCTCGTTGGCCTTGTTTATGATCTTGTCATCCACATCGGTGAAATTCTGCACAAATGTCACGTCATAGCCGCGATACTCGAAATAGCGGCGGAGCACGTCAAACATGATGATGGGACGGGCGTTGCCCACATGGATGTAGTTGTAGACCGTGGGGCCGCAGGCGTACATTTTCACCTTGTTTTCCTCTATGGGTACGAAATCCTCTTTCTGCATGGTAAGGGTATTGAAAAGCTTCATATTGTTATCCTCCATGGAATGATTTTTTAATATAGATAAAACGCCTCCTACACCTGCTTCGGGCGTAAGAGGCGTGACAACGCGGTTCCACTCTTTTTTATAACTCGGGTAATGACCTTAACGCGGTCAGACGGGGACACATTTCCGAAATCCCGACTCCCGGGCGCACTTCACGCTGTATGCACCGGCCCCGCTTTCAGCAGATACGGAGCCTCTCTGTTGCACATCTGGCAGCGCTACTCTTCCCGTTCAAAGCCGTTTAATTATTACAACTGTATTATAGTATCACAGATACCTCAGCGTGTCAATTTAAAAGAGCTTTGCGGAACTCAGATCAGTCCTTCAGCACCTTGCCGTTCTTTATAAAATACTCAACGCCTGAGTAAACGGTGGTGAGAAGGATCACCGTGGCGCACAGCGCGTCAAAGGCGGGCTTTCTGCCCAGAGGGGTCAGCATCAGGATGATGCAGATCATTGTGGCCCCGGTCTTTATCTTGCCGGACCAGCCTGCCGCCATGACGACGCCCTTGCTGGCGGCAATCATCCTGAGACCGGATACGGCAAACTCTCTGGCGATGACCACCATGACAACCCAGGCAGGGAGCATGCCCCACTGGACGAATACCAGCATGGCGGAGGTGACGAGAAGCTTATCCGCAAGAGGGTCCATGAATTTGCCGAAGTCGGTTACAAGGTTGTGCTTTCTGGCGATATACCCGTCCATAAAATCGGTAGCGCAGGCGATCAGGAAAATGGCAAGGGCTATGTACCTTGACCAGCCCAGAAGGAGCACCGCCATAAATACGGGAACAAGTATGACCCTGAGGATCGTGAGCTTATTGGGAAGATTGTATTTCATGTCCTACACCCTTTCTCCAAACGGTTCCCCGTCCAAAATATCAGTTATCCTAACACTGTAAAACTCATAGGGCTCGATACCGTCGCCTGTGAAAAGCACCCGGCCGTCGATATCGGGGCTTTCCGCGTAGCTGCGGCCGAACCACAGTCCGCATTCCTCATCAAAACCCTCGCAAAGCACGTCGGTGACTGTGCCGAGCCGTGAATTGTTGAATTCGTCCATTACCTCCATCTGGAGTTCAAAGAGCCTTTCCGCACGGGCGTTTGCGGTTTCCTCATCGGGACGGTCCATTTCCGCGGCGGGAGTACCCTCCTCGGGGGAGTAGGGGAACACCCCGGCCCGCTGGATCTTCGCCTCTCTTAAAAACTCGCACAGCTCCTCGAATTCCGCTTCACCTTCCCCGGGAAGGCCGGCAATGATGCTGGTCCTCAGCACAAGGCCGGGTATTTCGGATTTGAGCTTCGCAATGAGCTTCTTTATATCGTCGCCGGTGCCCCGGCGGTTCATACGCTTAAGTATTGGAGTGTTTATATGCTGGATGGGGATATCCAGATACTTGAGTATCTTATCCTCATTTTTGACAAGCTGAATGAGCTCGTCGTCCACAAGCTCGGGATAGAGGTAATGGAGCCTTATCCATTTGATACCCTCTGTTTTGCAGAGCTCCCGGAGCAGGTCGCACAGTTTTTTCTTCCCGTACAGGTCGGTGCCGTACCTGGTGATGTCCTGGGCGATGACTATCAGCTCTTTGTAGCCGGATTCGGCCAGAGCCTTTGCCTCGGATACAATGTCCTCCATTTTACGGCTGCGGTATTTTCCCCGGATGGAGGGGATGACACAGAAGGCACAGCAGTTGGAGCAGCCCTCGGCGATCTTCAGGTACGCCCAGCGGGGGCCGGTGCTTATTATCCTGCCGTATTCGTCATTGGCGGAGTTTATGTCGTGGAAGCTGGAATACCTGTCGTTTGTATGGAGGACCGACGCCACGATCTGCACGATGTTGTCGTAGCTGCCGGTGCCCATAATGGCGTCCACCTCCGGCATTTCGTCGGTGATGTCCGTCTGGTACCGCTGGGAGAGGCATCCTGCCACGATGATCTTTTTGAGAAGACCCTGTTCCTTGAGCTGGCCCAGGTAAAGTATGTGATCTATGGCCTCCACCTTGGCGGCTTCGATAAACCCGCAGGTATTGACAATTGCCACGTCGGCGCCTTCCGGTTCGTTTACTATTTCAAGTCCGGCGTCGTCAAGCATGCAAAGCATCTGCTCGCTGTTAACGAGGTTTTTGGCGCAGCCGAGGGAAATCAAGCATATTTTTGCCATGAATTGTTTTCCTTTCAAAAGTCATCGCTGAATCGCGAATCCATTGCCTCACGGATCTCGTCCCAGGAAAAGCCCCGGCGGTACAGGTATTCGGAGAGTTTTTTAAGCTCCTTCCTGTCGGGATCGTCGCTTTTCAGCCTGAGATCCATGAGATGGGATATGGTGTCTGTCTGATCCGGCATTTCCGCAAGGGCATCGTCCCAGTACTCTTTGGGTACGCCCCGGGAGTAGAGCTCGTTCCGCACTCTCGCCGCGCCGTAGCCCTTGGCGGCGTAGTGACGGACTCTCATAAAGCCGTAGTCACGGTCGTTGAGTATGCCCATGGCCTCCAGCCTGTCGGCGGCGTATTCCGCCGATTCGGGAGATTCGCCCTTTTGAAGAAGCTTGTCGGTGAGCTCCTTCCGGGAAAGGGGCCTGTACCCTGCGAGCCTCAGCGCCCGGGAAAGGCAGTTCCACCGGGAGGCGGAGGTCTCAAGCTCCGCGAACTCCTCGTCGGTGAGCTCCCTGCCGGTGAACAGGCTGAAATCCGCGATCTGGGCTACCCCCAAACGAAGACTGCCGCCCTCCTCAAAGTCCGCATAGAACACGTCCTTGTGCTTTTCCGAGGGGGTGATCTTTTTTACTTTCATCTGAGGTTATCGGGGCCGTCGGAGGAGGGGACTCTGCCCGCCGCCTCAGCGGCCACCTTGGCCTGGGGCGTCATAAGCTTTATGGCGTTCTGGCGGATCTTTGCCTCCAGATCGTCGGCGATGTCGGGGTTCTCCTTGAGGTACGCCTTCACGTTGTCGCGGCCCTGGATGCGGTTGCCGCCGATGATGAACCATGCGCCGCCCTTTTCGATGAGGTCAAGCTTTACCGCAAGGTCGATGATCTCGCCGATCTTGGAGATGCCCTCGCCGTACATGATGTCGAATTCCGCCTCCTTGAAGGGGGAAGCCACCTTGTTCTTTACGATCTTGGCTTTTGTCCTGTTGCCCACCATCTCGCCGTTGACCTTCAGAGTCTCAATGCGGCGGACATCTATGCGGACGCTGGAGAAGTACTTGAGGGCGCGGCCGCCGGGTGTGGTTTCGGGATTGCCGTACATGACGCCTATCTTTTCACGGAGCTGGTTTATAAAGATGACAATACACTTTGTCTTGGAAATGGAGCCAGCCAGCTTTCTGAGAGCCTGGGACATGAGCCTTGCAACAACGCCAACGCTGGAGTCGCCCATTTCACCCTCGATTTCGCTTCTGGGGACGAGAGCGGCCACGGAGTCAACCACGACAACGTCAACGGCGCCGGAGCGGACAAGAGTTTCGGTTATGGAGAGAGCGTCCTCGCCGGTGTCGGGCTGGGAGATAAGCAGATCGTCGATATTCACGCCTACAGCATGGGCATAGGACGGGTCAAGAGCGTGCTCAGCGTCTATAAACGCCACCTCGCCACCCTGTTTCTGGGCGGAGGCGATGATGTGAAGGGCCAGTGTGGTTTTGCCCGAGGACTCGGGGCCGTATATCTCGATGATGCGCCCCTTTGGTACGCCGCCGATGCCCAGCGCAAGATCCAGGGACAGGGAGCCGGTGGGAATGGATTCCACGTTTACGGCGCTGTTGTCGCCCAGGCGCATGATGGAGCCCTTTCCGTAGGTCTTTTCGATATATGATATGGCTGTGTCAAGGGCGGTTTTTCTGTCACTTGCCCATGCTGCCGGTTCGATTGGTTTCCTTTTTTCTGCCATGTTATCTTTCCTCCTGCTTTATTGTGCCTGATACCACTCTGTCGATATCCAGAGTGTCTTTGTACGTTTTTATGTTCGTGAAGCCGCAGCTTCTCATTATATTCGCTGCGTCTTTTGCCTGACCGGCGCCGACTTCAAACATGAGAACGCCGCCGGGTTTTAAGACTGTTTTCCATTTTGACGATACGGAGCGGTAAAAGTCAAGACCGTCGTCGCCGCCGTCGAGAGCGGCCCGGGGCTCAAAATCCCTGACCGACGCGTCAAGACCGATAATGTCCGGTGAAGGGATATACGGGGGATTGCATAGGATCATGTCGTAATACCCGAAAAGCACCGGGGGCGCCTTCAGGGCGTCCGCCTCCACACATGTGACGATGCTGTTCACGCTGTTGCGGAGGATGTTCACCCGGCAGATTTCCAGAGCGGCGGGGGAGTTGTCGATAAGAATCACCCGGCTGTCGGGGATATTCGCCGCAACGGCGATGCCCACACATCCGCTGCCGGCGCATAGATCGATGACCCGCTTGGAGCCCATGGAGTACCGGAGCTTTTCTATGGCCTTTTCCGCCAGAAGCTCGGTGTCGGTGCGGGGGATGAGCACGTCCGGGGAAACGGTCATGGGCAGTCCGAAAAACTCCCACTCTCCCGTGATGTATGCCACCGGCTCACCGCTTAAGCGCCTGCGGACGAGACCGTTCACCTTCCGGGCGTAGTCGTCCGAGGCGTAGAGCCGGAGATCTCTCACGAAATGCTCCTGATCCTTGCCGGAGGCGCAGGCGCACAGAAGCCTCGCTTCAAGGGAAAAGGCGTCTATTCCCGCTGTTTTCAGTTCTTTGCGGACTGCCAGGTATACGTCGTTATAGGTTCTCACGCCGATCCCGCCCCTTTATTACCAGATGTCCAGACCCTTCTCCTCGGGAATGACCAGCTCCATGGCCCTGATTGCCACCTCAAGCATGGAATCGTCGGGCTCCGCGGTGGTAAGATGCTGAAGAGCCTTGCCCGGTGCGGAGATGATCCTTGTAATTGTATTGTCATACCTGCCCGCAAGCTTTATGAGCTCATAGCTGATGCCCACAACGATGGGGAGCATAAGCAGTCTGAGAAGAATACGGACAAGAACGTTTTTCCAGCTTATGACCGAGAACACGAGTATGCTGACGATCATGACCAAAAACATAAAGCTCGTTCCGCAGCGCGGGTGGAAGCGGCTGTGCTTCCTTGCGTTTTCCACGGTCAGCTCGTCGCCGTGCTCGTAGCAGGCGATGGTCTTATGCTCCGCCCCGTGGTACATCCAGACCCTGCGTATATCCTTGACCTGTGTGGCAAGCCACATATATCCCACGAAAATCGCGATGCGGAGAACGCCCTCAAGGATATTGCAGATCCAGCGGGCCTCGATGTGCCGGGCAAGTATGCCGGCAAGGATCGTGGGCAGAAGAATGAACAGTCCCACGGACATGGCGATGCCTGCTACAACGGAGATGCCGATAATGACCTTTTCCGCCTTTTCGTTTGACAGATGATCCTCGACCCACTTGTCAAGCTTCGACGGTTCGCCGCCGTCATCCTCGTCGGGATAGAACTCGGCGGAGTAGGTGAGGGCCTTTACGCCTGTTATCATGGAGCTTAAAAAGTTTACCGTGCCCCGGATGAAGGGCCAGCCGAGGATCGGATACTTATCCTTTATGAATTTCAGTTCAGTGACCTTTTCTTCAAGTTCACCGTCCTGTCTGCGGACTACGATGGCCTGCTTTTTCGGCCCGCGCATCAGGATGCCTTCGATAAGGGCCTGACCGCCTATTGATGTGCGGAAATCGCAGGAAGAATTGTTTTTATTTGCCAAATTGATTACTCCTTTGTTTGATGATAATCGAAGTGCCCGGAAAGCCCGATGTGCGATCCGTTACAGCTCGATGGGCAGCCTTACGGTTACCAGCGTGCCGCCGCCCTCGGCGTTTGCCAGGGTCAGGGTTCCGCCGTGATACTTGACGATCTCGTCACACACGGCAAGACCTATTCCGCTGCCGCGCTGGGTGTAGTTGCCCTTGTAGAATTTCTTTTTTACATGCTCCAGCTCGTTCTCGGGTATGCCGGGGCCGAAGTCCCTGACCTTTATCGAGATGTAGCTGGCGTCGGAATCGATGGTGACGATTATGCGCTTGCCGTCACGGCCGTACTTTGCGGCGTTGTCAAGAATGTTCAGGAAGACCTGACGGAGACGCTCGGGATCGCCGTTTATAAGGGGCAGATCGTACATGCACGGCTCATACTCAAGGTCAATGTCATCCTGCCTGAGCACTTCTCTGTATGTAAATATGGCCTCCTCAAGCTCGGCGCCCACGTCGATCCGCTCCACATTCAGAGTGAACCTTCCGTCCTGCATCCTTGTGAAGTCCAGAAGCTCCTCAACCATTTTTGTAAGACGGCGCGCCTCTTTGAGAATAATCCTGGCGCCCTTTTTGGCCTCGCCGGTGAGGGATTCGTCGTATGTAAGGGTTTCGCCCCATCCGGATATGGCGGTCAGAGGCGTTCTGAGCTCATGGGAAATGCTGGACACAAATTCGGCCTGGGCCTTTTCCGACTGGCTGATTTTCAGCGACATCTCATTGATGGCGTCCACCATATCGGCGATCTCGTCGGTATAGGTCTGGTTCATCTGTATGCCGTAGCTGCCTTCGGCGATGCGCTTGGCAACGCTGGTGATCTCGTTTACGGGCTTTACCACCGAGCGTATGAAGAACATGTTTGTAAAGATCACCATGAGGATTATGGCAATGCCCACCGCCACCGCCACAACGGTATATACGGTGACGAGATTATTCACTTTCTGAAGGCTGGACACATAGCGCATTATGCCTATTGTTTCGCCGTTGCCGTAGATAAGAGGGGAGGAGACGGCGATTATGCGCTCCCCGGTCTGAGGGCTCCTGCCGTACCAGACGCTTGTGTTGCCGTTGGACAGTGCGGAGCTTATATCAGGAGTCCCGGGGGAGCTGCCTGCCGCCATGCCGATAGAGGAAACCTCTATGTGCCCGCGGGTGTTTATGAATTGCAGCTCAAGATGGCCGGCGTCGTCAAAATTCTCGGTATAGCTGTAAGCGGTGTCATAATACTCGGCGTAGGTCTGGGTGACATAGTTTGTAAGGAAGCTGGCCGCCGTTTTGGACTTGGAGCGCAGTCCCTCGGATATATTGGAATAGAAATAGCTTCGTATAAAAACCGAAAAGCCGAATACGCAGAGGAAAATGACAATGACTATTACAAAGACACTGTTTGCGATCCAGCGCCTTGTTATACCCTTAAGGGGGGAAAATTTAAGCTTGGGCAAATGTACTCACCTCCGTAGTGAGATCAGAAAACAGGTATCAGAATCCCCACTTATATCCGTAACCCCAGACAGTGGTGATATATGTGGGATTGGTGGAATCGTCCTCGATCTTTATCCTGAGACGGCGGATGTTAACGTCCACTATCTTCAGTTCACCGAAGTAGTCGCGGCCCCAGACAGTGTTCAGTATGTCCTCACGGGACAGCGCCTTGCCGGGGTTTTCCATGAACATCTTGACGATGGAGTATTCCACCTGGGTGAGCTTGATGCGTTCCCCGTTCTTCTCCAGAGTCCTGTTCCTGGTGTTGAGGCGGAAAGGACCGTGAACGATCTCAAAGCTGGTCATGTCGTTTTCGCCGCCCACACGGCGGTAAAGAGCGTCGATCCTGGCGGTAAGCTCGGTAGTGGAGAAGGGCTTCGTTACATAGTCGTCGGCGCCGGTCATAAGGCCGGTTACCTTGTCCATTTCCTGTGTGCGGGCAGTGAGCATGATTATGCCTATCTTGCTGTCCGTTGCCCTGATCCTTCTGCAAACCTCAAAGCCGTCCATATCGGGAAGCATGATGTCCAGTAAGGCGACCCTTATGTCGGGATGCTGCTTGAGCTGCTCAAGAGCCTCGGCGCCCGTTCCGGCCTCTATGGGTTCATAGCCGCTGCGCCTGAGGTTGATGACCACAAAGCTGCGAATACTTGCCTGATCTTCCAAAACAAGAACTTTTCTCATATTGATCTCCGTTCTGCCGCCTGCCGGTAGAAGCGGCGGCTCATGTATAATATGGTTTCTCTGCTGTTTTATTTTTCCGAGGTACCCCATTCGGAGTAAATCAGATGGAAGTCCATCGATACCTGATCCTTCGTAAAACTGCGGTTCGTGAATTCCTCCGAAAGTATCTCGCCGGTATATATCACATCGCCCTTGGTGCTGAGGAGGAATCGGTTGCCCGATATTGACTCGTCCTCCCTGTTGTCGCCTGTGAGGGTGCTGATTGCAAGCACATCCCGGACGACGCCCGCCGAATCAGGCAGGGAAAACACAACGGATCTCGCACCGCGTGAGGCATCGCGCCGGACGTACAGCCTGTTTACTATGTCGTCGGAAAGAACAAGGAACCATCCGTCGGTGGAGTTGTGGAAGGTGGTGACCGTTCTGTTCTGCTCGGTTTTGCTGAGGCGGCCCAGGGAGCTGTAGGAATACCAGCGAATGGCATAATAGGTGGTGGTGGAGTCCGGCGCGGAGTTGAGCTGAACGGGAACGGGTATGTCGAGAACGCCGTCTCCGTTTATATCCATACTGTAGGCGGCAATGGTCCTGTATGTGACCGAGGACGCCGCATCGCCGGTATTAAGGGTGATGTTTGTAAAGACGCCGCGCTGGAGGGTGAATATGTCGGTCAGGAAGCCCTCGCTTGTTGTTTCCTCCACGAATACTGCCCTGACGCCGTTTAAGAGGGGAGAGGACTTGATCCTGGAGACAGAGACCACGCCGGATGACAGAGGCGCCGTGACCTTGTCCAGCTCGCCGTCGGGCAGGAGGGAGTAAAGCACAGCCTCGCCGGACTGATCCGAGGGGGAGAGCCTTATTAGAAACACGTTCCTGCCGCTGTTGTTGATGCTGCACAGAGAGTAGTCGGTGTAGTCGGAGCTTACGATCACATAGGGCTGGAAATCGTTCAGGGTATATATGTTCATGAGCTTTATGTCGGTGCTGATCTGCCAGCCGATAATAAGCTCCATGGCACCGTCGTTGTTCATGTCGGCGTAGCTGATGCTGTCGATGGTCTCGCCCTCGCCCTCTATAACGGCGGCGGGCTGATACTCTCCGTCGGCAAAACGGAAGATATGCACCTTGAGAGGCTTGGTGTCGCCCGCCACCTGGAAGAACGATATGGCGTCCCTCTGACCGTCGCCGTCCAGATCCTCAAGCTGAACGGACTGCCTGTGAGTGCCGGAGGAGGGGGGAGAATAGGACGCCCCCTGATCCAGTATCTCTTCTATGAGACTCCAGAGCTGAGAGTTCTGCTCCGACATTTTGGGAAGCTGATACAGATCCTCTGTGGTGGTGGTGCAGGAGGAAAACGCCATGGCAATACACACGACGCAAAGGACAAAAAGGGCGTGCTTCAGTATTCGCTTCATATACGGTTCCTCCTTTCAGTGACTGACAATATGTTGTCATAAACATTCAACCTATATTATACCACATAAGTTTCTTCCTGAACAGTATTTTTTATAAATATGTACAGGAAAAACAATATTCGGTATTTATTCTATCACGGGACGGTCATGTAATTGTAAACAAAGTGAAAAGCCCTGCGGGAAGGCTCCGGCAGGGCTTGGATCATATAGATTAAATAAGATGTTCTCTTTTCAGATACTTTAAAAGTCCGCTGCAGCCGCGGACAAGGTCGTCGGCGGTCCGGTCAAAGTCGCCGGTGTACCAGGGGTCGGATATGTCCCGGGGGTGGTCGGTGAAGTCCAGGACGAGGCGTATTTTATCCTCCGGGTCACCGCCGCAGATCCGGTTCATGTCCCGGATGTTGTATCGGTCGGCGCCGAGAAGGAGGTCGTATCTGTCATAGTCCTCCCGGGTCATGAGGACTGCCCGCTTGTCCTTGCAGCTTATGCCCATTTAGCCCAGCTTCCTTCGGGCGGGAGGGTATACGGGGCTTCCGATCTAGTCCAGGTGAGCGGCGGCGGAGGCGATATAAAACCTGTCCTCCAGCCCCTCTTTTCTCACCATGTCCTTTAAAATGTATTCCCCCATGGGGCTTCTGCATATATTCCCATGGCAGACGAAGAGGATCTTTATCAAGTCAGATGACCCTCCAAATGCCTGCACACTTCCCGCAGGCGTTTTGTAAACGCTATTTTTTCTCAAAATTCACCGTTACCTTGCCGTTGGTGTCTCCCACGGACGTTATCTGCAGGACGTAGTCGCCCTTTTCAAGGTCGAACTCTTCCCTGTCTCCCGGGCCTACTGTAACGCTTTTGACCACGTCTCCCACTGTATAATCGTCGTCTTCGTAGCTGAATACGTGCGCCTCGGCAAAGTCGATTCTCAGCTCCCCTTTATCAAGAGAGGATTCCACAACGCATACTCTTCCCTTGCCGACACTGGACGGATTTGTTTCCATGGAATCCCCGTCCGCGGCGTTGTTCACCTTGATGGTTGTTTTGCTGCCCGAGGTCGTTACGGACATGGTGAAGCCGCTGCATCCTGTTAAAAGCAGCGCCGCAGCCAGAACTATCAGGCACATGAATCTTGCTTTTTTCATTTTGTTTCCTCCTGAGTGCTTTTGTCGTTATAAAAGGCCCCGTTTACTTATTCTCAGTTACGGGAGCCAGTACGATGGCTGTTCTTGCCGGGAGATACAGGCGGACGTTGTTGCCCTCGCGGCCGGGGACGAAGGCGCTGACCCTGTTTCTCGCCACACGGCCGAAGCCGCCGTAGCAGTAGTCGTCGCTGGAGAAGAGCACCTGATAGTCAACACCCTGGCCTACGGGGATCACGTAGTCCGTGAAGCTGCTGTAGGGGGCGAAGTTGAAGACGAAGAGCAGTCCGCCGCGTTCAAAGGCGATGATGTGATCGTCCTGATGCACCCACTTGAGATAGGGGTATTCCTGATCGAAGATCCTGTAATACTTGGCTGTATTAATCATATCACGGTCGAAGGCGCCGAGATACTGATACTTGAGGTTAGGGTTGTCAACAAGGCTCCACTGGCGGCGGCAGTACTTGAAGCTGTTGCCGTTGCCGGGACGGGGGAAGTCGATCCACTCGGGATGGCCGAACTCGTTGCCCATGAAGTTTAAGTAACCCGTTCCGCCGGCTGCCATGGTGATGAGCCTAATCATCTTGTGCAGGGCGATGGCGCGGTCAATGACGGGCGTATGGGTGTTCGCCTCCATCTGGTCGTACATGGCGGCGTCGGCAAAGCGGAAGATCATGGTCTTGTCGCCCACGAGAGCCTGATCGTGGCTCTCCACGTATGCAATGGTGCCGGCATTCCGGAAGGTGAGCTCACGCCACAGAAGGTCCAGATCCCAGTCCTCGTCCTTTCTCTCCTTGGCGTACTTGATCCACAGATCGGGTATGCCCATGCCCAGACGGTAATCGAAGCCGATGCCGCCCTCCTTTACGGGGACGCACATGCCGGGCATGCCGGACATGTCCTCCGCGATGGTGATGGCGTCGGGCTTTACCTGGCGGATGAGTTCGTTTGCAAGCTGGAGATATGTAATGGCCTCCAGATCGGTGTTCATGGAGAAGTAGGATTCCAGGCTGTTGAAGTCCTGACCGAGGCCGTGGCTGTGGTACAGCATGGAGGTGACGCCGTCGAAGCGGAAGCCGTCGAAGTGGAATTCCTCAAGCCAGAATTTCAGGTTGGAAAGCAGGAAGTGCAGGACCTCGGGCTTGTCGTAGTTGAAGCACTTTGTGCCCCAGGCGGGATGGTCGCCCTTGCCGCCTTCATGGAAGAACTGATAATCGGTGCCGTCGAATCTGTTGATGCCCTCCA
>JAFRUW010000105.1 GCA_017438675.1 Oscillospiraceae bacterium
CTCTGCATAGCGACCTTGTCGCCGGAGAGGTCAACGCCGTTTGACGCCTTGAATTCCTTTACCAGATAGTCAACTACGCACTGGTCGAAGTCGTCGCCGCCCAGGCGGTTGTTGCCGGCTGTTGCAAGGACCTCGATGACGCCGTCGCCGATCTCAAGAACAGAGACGTCGAAGGTGCCGCCGCCCAGGTCGTATACCATGATCTTCTGATCGCTTTCCTTATCAAGACCGTATGCGAGAGCGGCCGCAGTGGGCTCGTTGATGATGCGCTTTACATCGAGACCGGCGATCTTGCCCGCGTCCTTTGTCGCCTGACGCTGGCTGTCGGAGAAGTAGGCGGGGACGGTGATAACGGCCTCGGTGACGGTCGTGCCCAGATAGCTCTCTGCGTCGGCCTTCAGCTTCTGCAGGATCATAGCGGAGATCTCCTGGGGAGTGTAGCTCTTGCCGTTTACTGTGACCTTGTAGTTGCTGCCCATCTCACGCTTGATGGAGGAGATGGTGCGGTCGGGATTGGTGATGGCCTGACGTCTTGCAACCTGACCTACCATACGCTCGTTGTCCTTGGAAAAGGCAACGACGGAAGGGGTGGTGCGGGAGCCTTCGGCGTTTGCTATGACAACAGGCTCGCCGCCTTCGATGACGGATACGCAGGAATTGGTTGTACCCAGATCTATACCGATAATTTTACTCATTTTATGTTCCTCCTATAATATATATGATGTAGTGTTGTTTTTTGATTTATATAAATCTCTGTAATCAGAACAGTGCGGTCTGACTCTTTAATTGGCGACCTTGACCATCGAGAAGCGGATGACCTTGTCGCCGCAGATGAAGCCCTTGGCGAACTCCTCCACTATCTCGTTCTCACCGTAATTCTCATCCTCGATGTGCATCACGGCGTTGTGGCGGGTGGGATCGAAGGGCTTTCCCACGGCGGGGATCTCCTCAACGCCCAGCTTTTTGAGGGTTTCCTCAAACTGGGACATGATCATCTCCACGCCCTTCTTGTACGCCTCATCCTCCGTGGCCTGCTGAAGCGCCCTGACAAGATTGTCGTACACGGGCAGGAACTGTGTTACGGTGTCGCACTTCACGTCGGCGAAAAGACCCTCGCGCTCCTTTGTGCTGCGCTTGCGGTAATTGTCGTATTCCGCCGCCAGACGCAGGAACTTTTCCTTTTCCGCCGCCAGCTGCTTTTCAATAGGATTTTCCTCCGGCTCGGGGGCCGGTTCTTCAATGACTTCGCCTGTGACCGCCTCTTCGCTTACCGGTTCTTCTTTAACGGGTTCCTCAGGGGGGATCCCGTCTTTGCGTTTCTTGTCCTTTGCCACTGCTAACTCTCCTTATCATCGTTATAATCATCTATGCAATCTTGGAACGACACTCAGTTTCCCGGATTGCTTGGTCTATTTTATATTGATTATAATACCCATAAAATAGTTGGGCACTAAATTCCTAATTTTTCAAATCCGCTTCTAAGATATTCAGCTAATATTGCTTTCTTATCATATATTACGTTAACTTCAGTTTCTTTTTCTCCCCAAGGGAGATCTTCAATGCATTTATTTACAGCTTCATTTTTGCTTTCGTTGGCGTAATCGTTACTGTTTCCAATATACATTACTGCCTGGACAACCTTAATAGCATCTATATCCAAATCATTCAAAAAGAGAAATAGTGGATCTTCAGTACGCTCTCTAATAATTTTCTCTAAATCAAAGTCAAAAGTACCAAAAGGATTGCTCACTTCGTTGCTTAGACTTTTTTTACAAGCAAGCTTGTAAACCTGATGAAGTATGTTTTTGTAGTTTTCAATATTGTATTCTTTTTTAATCAATAATTAGTCCTCCTTATTATCAATAGAATCATTATCTGTCCTGCCGCCAATACCGGGAAACTGAGTGTCGTTCCGGGACAGCATAAAACCCAATGCGTTCGCCACGTATGCAAGCCACGCGGCGACCTTTGAATAATCCATTCTCGTGGGACCGACAACACCGATAAGACCCTGCATGTTCTCGTCCACATTGTATTTCGCAACCACCACGCTGGAATCCTTCAGCTCTTCAGCCAGATTCTCCGGTCCGATGGTGATTTTTACGTTTTTGCCCTGATCGGGAACGGGCAGCTTCATCATCTCTCCGCTGTCGGAGAGATAGTTCATAACCCTTCTGGCTTTGTCCACATCCTGGAATTCCGGATGGCTTAACAGGTGGGACGTTCCGGTTACGAAGGTCTGCTGCACGTCGCTGAGCACCTCGATGAGGAACCCGGCAACGGTCATTATGACGCCGTTTTCGTCTCCTGTGACCCTTTCCGCCGCCATCACAAGCTGAGGCGTTATCATATCCTCGGTCTTGTCCGTAAAGCTGTTGTTGAACAGCATGGAGTACCGCTTCAGGTCGTTTTCATCCAGCGGGGACATGAGGCGGATCAGCCTGTTTTTCACCGTGTTGTCCGAAAGGATAACAACGGCGATAAAGGTGAGATCGTCCACATGGACCAGCTCGAACCTCTTTGCCGTGAGCTTCTGGGACCGGGAGGACATGGAGTAGGCGGGGTAGGAGGTCAGGGTGGAAACCAGCCTGCCCGCGTCGGAAATGAGGCTGTCAAGCTGCTTCATCCTGGCCCGGAGGCCGGAGTTTATTGTTTCCGTTTCGGCGACGGACATACGGTGACGCTCCATCAGCTCGTTCACATAGACCCTGTAGCCAATGGGGGTGGGGACCCTGCCCGCCGAGGTGTGAGGCTGCTCAAGGTAGCCCATTGTTTTTAGCTCCGCCATCTCGTTGCGGATGGTGGCCGAGGAAAGCCCCAGGCCGCTGGCAATGGCCTTTGAACCCACAGGCTCGGCAGTTTCGATGTAGTTGTCAATGACCGCCCGAAGGATCTTCTTTTTTCTGTCGCTGAGCTCCACGGATTCACCTTCTTTCCTGTCGGTCCGTGCGGCTTTCCGCTTTCGGGGATTTTTAGCACTCTCCTCTTCTGAGTGCCAACCATAATGTAGCACTATAGTCAGTAATTGTCAAGTCCGAAAAAATAACTTTACAATTTAGACACAATACACTATAATTTACGACGCAATGTGATCGGCGGAGCGCCGATGGCCGCAGCGTATGACTTTAATGGGATGCCCTAAAAGGCGTCCCTCGGGCGGATTTTCCGCCGTATAGATTGATTTGGGGGTAAATATGACAAAGCATGTATTTGTTCCCGGGGATATACTGATCCCCGAGGGTACGGATCTATCGAAGTGGAGCGTAATAGCCTGCGACCAGTTTTCCGCACAGCGGGATTACTGGGACCGGGTGACGGATTATGTGGGGGACAGTCCCTCGACCCTGAAAATGATCGTCCCCGAGGCTTATCTTGAGGGGACAGACATGGCGGAGGCGTCAAGAGAGTGCAACCGTGTTATGGCGGAGTACATAGACGACGGCCTGTTCAGGACTGTGGAGAACTCTTTTATATATGTAGAGCGCACCACCAGCGAGGGAAAACTGCGCCGGGGCCTTGTGGGGCTTATCGACCTTGACGAGTATGAGTACGTGGAGGGCAATCACGCTCTCATCAGGGCCAGCGAGAACACAATTGTTTCCCGCCTTCCGCCGCGGATCGACATCCGCAGGAACGCTTCACTGGAGCTGCCCCACGTCATGATGCTCATCGACGACCCCGACGAAACGGTGGTAGAGCCTAGGGGCAAGCTGCGGCGGGTGCTGGAAAAGGTCTATGACTTTGAGCTTATGGAGGGCGGCGGTCACATCCGGGGCTGGCGCGTGACCGGAGAAAACGCGGAGCTGGTCATGAGGGCTCTGGCAAAGCTGGGCGAGCGGGAGATCGAGATCGTTATAGGCGACGGCAACCACTCCATCGCGGCGGCGAAGGAATGCTGGAACCAGTTAAAGACCGGCCTCACCGAAGAGGAGAGAAGGAATCACCCGGCAAGGTACGCCCTTGCGGAGCTTAACAACGTGTATGACAGGGGTATCGAATTCGAGTCAATAAACAGGGTCGCCCTGGGGGTCGACACCGAAAAGCTCCTGGGTGAGCTCAAGGCCAGACTGAGCACAGACGAAGGATGCGAACTCCGGTATTACAGTACGGCGGGTTCCGGGACGGTCACGGTGCCGTTCCCCAGCCTCGGCGGCATGATCGGCCTTCTGCAGGCA
>JAFRUW010000106.1 GCA_017438675.1 Oscillospiraceae bacterium
CGTTTGTCAAGAGTTTTTTGAAAAAAAGTACCGGGCGCAAGGTCACTGCTGTCGTGGGTCATAAAGCTATTGACATTATAATATGTATATGTTATAATAATGAAAAAATTACAAGATTGTAAACAGGAGGTAAAGAATATGAAATGCATTTACTGCGGACGTGAAAACCCAGAGGGCGAGACCTTCTGCGAATGCGGGAGACCTTTAAGGCTCGGAAGCTCGCCTACTATGGCGGCCTCCGGCGGTTCAGCATATACCCCGTCGCCGGATTCACCCTTTGCGGCACAGACGCTGGACAGCGTAAAGCGCAAAAGGAGTGTCCCGTGGGTGCCTATCATCCTGCTGATAGCTGTACTGATAGGTGTGGGAGTTTTCTTCATGCTTCGCTGGCTGGCAGCCAAGCACATTACGGACGAGTCATCGTGGAAGACGATTGACGAGCCCTCGTTCTCGATCACAGTGCCGTCTGAAATGGAAAAGGGAGAAATGCTCACCTCAAACATGAGCAGCGCTGATCTTCTCGGGTTCTACACCTCCAGACTGGCCGGCTTTGACGTAAGCATACACCGTTACACCGATCCCGAAAAGGAGATGTACTCAGGCGTTACCGCAGAGCAGTTTGCCGAGGCTCAGAAAATGAGGACCACCACGATCAACGGGCAGAAGATCGAATTCAAGCCGCGTCCGGGAAAGAATTATGTGTTCATCGAATATAATTCTCACCATCCGAACTATATCAAGAAGTCGGACGAGGTATGGTACATCGAGGCTATGTTTCCCACCAAGAACGCCTATTATCTTGTAGATGTGTACTGCGCTCAGGAGGACAAGGACGAATACCGCGAATCTCTGATGAAGTGGCTCGACAGCTTTGTTCCGAAGCTGTAAGCAAAATCAGTTTCACCGGATCTTCACATTGGTTTTAAGTTATTCTCAAGTTGAGGGATTATACTTAAATCAGAGCCAAGGAAATGACAAGGCTCGGCTGAACAAGACATAATTCTTCTTCCTTCCTTAAATCATATATTTCAGTCATCCCCCGCTCCGAAAGGATACGGGGGATAGCTGTTTGTACGGGATGCCGGTTTTTCTCTGCCGCCCATGTTAATCAATAATTATTGCAATGTTCACATTTGCATGATATAATATTATTGCGGAGGTATTGCTATGGACAGAATTAGAAAGCACTTTATTTTTCACGGCTCTGTTCAAGGCGTTGGGTTCCGTTACAGGATGTATTATGCGGCAAGATCAAACGGCGTCAGCGGCTGGGTAAAAAACCTTTATGACGGCACGGTCGAGGCTGAACTGGAGGGCACGGAAAGTGCTATAGACATGACCGTGATGCAGACTGAAAACGGACGGTTCGTAAGCATTGACAGTATGGATGTCCGCACCGTTCCGATACACGGGAGTCACAGCTTCGAGATCATCTGAATTTTTCTCCGCAGCGGCTTTTTTCGACTCGTTGTGACAGCAGGATGTGCTATAATATATAACGGTAGGACAAACCGTCATACGAAATTACAATAACTATACGAGGTCATTTTATATGTCAGACAAGAAGAAACGAAAGCGACAATATACCCCGCGCAAGGGCTACTCCAAGGAACAGTACCGGCGGGATACGATGCAGGCCTACGGTGTACTGACAGGTATAGCCGTTGCGCTGGTGTTCGTGCTGATCTACTTCATGTTCATCCACAAGCCCAGCGCCGATGCCAAGCAGGCGGCAGACGTTCCGCAGACGGTAACTGTTAAAAAGGTCATTGCGGGAGAAAGCGTAAGCGAGGTATCTGCCTCGGATGAAAACGGCAGCAGCACCTCTGAACCGCAGGACAGCAGCTCGGCTGTTACCACAACGGTCACACAGGCAGGTAATGAAACTGCAAAACCGACCGAAAAAGCGCAGGAGGCTGCAGGGCATAAGCTGGAGGTAAAGAACGGCATCACCTACGTTGACGGGATAATGATAGTCAACAAGACCTATTCACTTCCCGCCGATTACGCACCGGGTCTTGACCCGACCGCCGAGGCGGCCTTCAACGAAATGGCATCGCA
>JAFRUW010000107.1 GCA_017438675.1 Oscillospiraceae bacterium
AGAATTAGAAAATACCGCCATTTTTCATTTTCAATTTTCAATTTTTCATTAAAAAAACCGCGCCGTTCGGCGCGGTTTTTTTAATCTATTGTTCCTCCGGCGACTACAACATCGCCGTCGTAGAGTACCACGGACTGTCCCTTTGTGATGGCCCTCTGGGGCTCGTCGAATTTTACCGTCAGCTCGTCCTCCCCGGTCTGTACCGCCGTCGCCCACTGCTCCGGCTGGCGGTAACGCACCTTTGCCTTTACCCGCATGGGCTCGTCTATCTTCGGTACGGATATGAGATTTATATCTCGCGCGGTGAGTCGGTCGGTGAACAGATCCTCGTTCCGCCCGAGGACGACGGTGTTTTTCTCCACGTCCACACGGCAGACATACATGGGCTCCGGAAGGGCAAGGCCCAGCCCTTTGCGCTGGCCTATTGTGTACCTGATTATCCCCTTGTGACGGCCCAGAACATTGCCGTCCATGTCAACGAAGTCCCCCTCCGGGTACTTTTTTCCCGTGTGCTCCTCTATAAAATCGCCGTACCTGCCGTTCACCACAAAGCATATATCCTGGCTGTCTGGCTTGTTAAAATTAATAAACCCGTGCTTTTCCGCAAGCTCCCGCACCTCAGGCTTTGTAAGCTCGCCAAGGGGGAACATGGTGTGGCTGAGCTGCTCCTGGGTGAGATTGTACAGCACGTAGCTCTGATCCTTGTTTGTGTCCAGCGCCTTTTTTAAGAGATACCTGCCGGATTCCTCATCCCGCCCGATCCGGGCGTAGTGACCGGTGACAACATAGTCATAGCCCAGCTCTTCGGCGCGCCGGTACAGCTTGTCGAATTTCAGATATCTGTTGCAGTCGATACAGGGATTCGGCGTGGCGCCGTTTTCGTAGGCGCGGATAAATTTGTCGATGACGCATTCCTCAAACCGGTCGGAGAAGTTGAATACGTAAAAGGGCATGTCCAGCCTTCTTGCCACGCTCCGGGCGTCCTCCACATCGTCAAGGGAGCAGCAGGTGTGCTCACGGGACACGCCCACGTCGTCGTTTGAAAACAGCTTCATGGTGACGCCCATGCAGTCATATCCCCGCTCCTTCATAATACAGGCGGCGACGCTGGAGTCAACGCCGCCGCTCATTGCGATTATCGCCCTGTTCACTGTCCCAGCCTCAGCATTTCGTCGATACTGCGGCGGGCCTTGACAATGGTGTCCCCGTCCAGCTCGATCTTCTCTCCGCCCACGCCGTTTACACAGTTCAGCACGTCCACCAGGGTGGTGGCCTTCATATTGTGGCACACGCAGTCCTTTGACAGCGGAATGAATGTCTTGTCCGGGCATGAGAACTGGAGGTGCTCCACAATGCTGTTCTCAGTGCCGATGATGAAGCTCTTGTGTTCGCTCTTTTCGGCGTATGCCATGATCTCCGTGGTGCTGCCCACGAAATCGGCTTCCTTCACCACGGTGGGGTGGCACTCGGGATGGACTAACAGCAGTCCGTCGGGGAGCATCGCCCTCGCCTTGTCGATGTCCCGCTTCGTCATTCTCAGGTGGGTGGGACAGCCGCCCCGGACAAGCTCGATATGCTTTTCCGGAAGCTGCTCCGCCAGCCACGCGCCCAGGTTGCAGTCCGGGACAAAGAGTATTTTGTCGTTTTCGATGTTCCGAATGATCTTTACCGCGGAGGATGAGGTCACGCACACGTCAACAATGGTCTTGAGCTCCGCCGTGGTGTTTATATACGCCGCCACGGTGTAGTCCGGCATGTCCTCCTTCATCTGAACGAGGAGGTCATAGTCCATCATTTCAGCCATGGGGCAGCCGGCGGTGGGGTTGGCCAGATACACGTTCTTCTCCGGGGAGAGGATCTTCACCGTCTCCGCCATGAATCGCACGCCGCACATCATCACATTGGGTGCGTCGGTCTTTGCCGCTTTCTGCGCCAGTCCGAAGGAGTCGCCCACATGATCCGCCACCTCAAGTATCTCCTGACTCTGATAGGCGTGGGCAAGGATGCAGATATTCTTCTCTTTTTTCAGTCTCAGGATCTCGTCCTGGATCTCGCGTACAGTTCTCATATTGCCCTCCTGTTATAAATCAGAGCTTCGGTTTACATGCCGCAGTAATCGCCGTGAGCGTCCTCGTCATGCTCGTCGGGGAACATCTCCGGGTCGTATGCGATGCCGTTCCTGTCGTAGTAATCCTTCAGCGCCGCCTTGAT
>JAFRUW010000009.1 GCA_017438675.1 Oscillospiraceae bacterium
ATCAGGGAATAGGCTCCCTCCAGCGTGTTCATGGCACGACTGAGCGCCTCTTCGATGGACGGGGCTGTCAGCCGTTCCTTTGTCACGATATAAGCGATTGTTTCCGTATCGCTGGAGGTGTGAAAAATCGCCCCGTTGAGTTCAAGAGCGGAGCGCAGTTCCGCAGCGTTTGAAAGATTTCCGTTGTGGGCAATGGCCATTCTGCCCTTCTGATGATTCACTTCAATTGGCTGGCAGTTATGGCGATTCGTTGTCCCTGTCGTACCGTAGCGGGTGTGGGCAACCGCCATCGTTCCCTCAGGATACGACGACAACACATTTTTTGTGAACACCTCGCTGACAAGCCCCAAATCTTTATGTGAAGCAAAAACGCCGTCGTCATTGACGATTATTCCGCAGCTCTCCTGTCCCCGGTGCTGAAGGGCATACAGCCCGTAGTAGCAAATGCTCGCCGCATCCGTCGGCTTATCCGACATTACTCCAAAAACACCGCATTCCTCGTGAATACTCATTTCAATCAATCCTTTGACCTTTGAACAGCCGCGCCGATGAATCCCTTAAACAGAGGATGGGGCCTGTTGGGCCTGCTCTTGAATTCCGGGTGATACTGAACACCCACAAAAAACTCCCTGTCCGAAAGCTCCACCGTCTCCACCAGCCTGCCGTCCGGGGAAATGCCGCTCAGTGTCAGCCCGGAGGCGGCCAGTCTGTCTCTGTAATCATTGTTGAGCTCATAGCGGTGGCGGTGGCGCTCGGTGATCTCCCTCATACCGTAGCATTTTTCCATGGTCGTGCCCGGCTTAATCACACAGGGATAAGCCCCGAGGCGCAGCGTGCCGCCCTTGTCGATGTCCTCGCTCTGTCCGGGCATAAAGTCGATCACCTTGTCTTTGCATTGTTCGTCAAACTCCCCGGAATTTGCGTCGGGGATGCCTGCCGCATTCCGGGCAAACTCGATGACCGCAATCTGCATCCCGAGGCAGATGCCGAAATATGGGATATTCTTTTCTCTGGCATATTTCGCGGCCAGTATCATCCCTTCAATACCACGGCTTCCAAAACCGCCGGGTACGATGATCCCGTCAAGGCCGGAGAGCATGCTGTCCACGGTATCCCAATTGATCTCCTCGGAGTCTATCCAGCGTATACTTACATGCACGTTGTGGTAAAACCCGGCGTGATGGAGCGCTTCCGCAACCGACAGATATGCGTCGTGAAGGCCCACATATTTGCCCACCAGGCCGATCTCAACGCAGTGAGATCGGGCGCCGTTGATCTTCTCCACCATTTCCGTCCATTCCGTGAGATCAGGCTCACGGACGGAAAGCCCCAGCTCCCGGCAGACCACCCCGGAAAAATGCGACTGCTCCAGCATAAGAGGCGCCTCATAGAGGTTGGGCAGGGTGATATTCTCGATAACGCAGTCGGGCCTTACGTTGCAGAACAGGGCGATCTTCTGAAAGATAGCGTCCTCCAGCGGTTCATCGCATCGCAGGACGATTATGTTCGGGTTGACGCCCATGCCCTGCAGCTCCTTCACCGAATGCTGCGTGGGCTTGGACTTGTGCTCCCCGGAGCCCCGCAGATAGGGCACCAGCGTCACATGGATGAACAGGCTGTTCTCCCTGCCCACCTCCAGAGATATCTGGCGCACCGCCTCGATGAAGGGCTGAGATTCGATGTCGCCTATGGTGCCCCCGATCTCGGTAATGACCACGTCGGCATTTGTCTTTCTCCCCACGCTGTACACAAATTCCTTGATTTCGTTCGTGATGTGCGGGATGACCTGCACGGTTGAGCCGAGATACTCCCCACGACGTTCCTTGTTCAGCACGTTCCAGTAGACCTTGCCGGTCGTCAGGTTCGAGTATTTGTTCAGATCCTCGTCGATAAACCGCTCATAGTGGCCGAGATCCAGATCGGTCTCTGCGCCGTCCTCGGTCACATAAACCTCGCCGTGCTGGTATGGGCTCATGGTGCCCGGAACCACAATGATGTAAGGGTCCAGCGTCTGGGCGGCTACCGTCAGTCCCCTTGCCTTCAGCAAACGCCCCAGCGACGCCGCCGTGATCCCCTTTCCGAGGCCGGACACAACGCCTCCGGTCACAAAAATATACTTTGTCATGGTTAAACGCTCCTTTACTCCCATTCCACCGTAGCGGGCGGTTTGGAAGAAATATCGTATACAACTCTTGAGATTCCGGGTACTTCATTGGTTATCCTGCCGCTTGCCCGCTCCAGCACCTCGTATGGGAGCCTTGACCACTCCGCGGTCATGAAGTCGTCCGTTGACACCGCCCTGAGGGCCACCGTCCAGCCGTAGGTTCTTGCGTCACCCATCACGCCTACCGTGCGGGTATCCGTCAGGACAGCGAAGTACTGATCCGGCACCCTGTCAGGACCGGCATTTGCGATTTCCTCGCGGAAGATCGCGTCCGCCTCCTGAAGGATTTTGACCTTGTCCCGTGTGATCCCGCCGATGATCCGCACCCCCAGCCCCGGGCCGGGAAACGGCTGCCGCCATATAAGCTCACCGGGCAGACCCAGCATGGTTCCCACGCTTCGCACCTCGTCCTTAAACAGCTCCCTTAAGGGCTCAATTATCTCGTCAAAGGAAACGACGTCCGGCAGTCCGCCCACGTTGTGATGACTTTTTATCACGGCGGAGGCGCCCCTGCCGCTCTCGATCACATCCGGGTAGATGGTCC
>JAFRUW010000108.1 GCA_017438675.1 Oscillospiraceae bacterium
CATGGTGAGATCAGATCTCCGCCTTCAAGGAGCCGTGCGAGATAAAACACTGCGGCATCGGGATCTGAGCCGCGTATGGATTTCTGGAGGCATGACAGAAGATCGTAATGCACGTCTCCGTCCCTGTCGAAATTGCTTTGCGCATTGGATGGTATAATAGCCTTGGAAAGTTCTTCGGATATCATTCCGTCCTCAGCATTGTTGATCGCTGCCTCAAGCATGTTCAGCGCTCTTCTGACGTCACCGCCCGCAGCATTTGCCAACATCTTCAGCGCGGTATCAGACGCCTTTATGTCATGATAGTTCGCATCAAGCACATCTTTCAGTCTTCTTCTGATGTCCTCCGCAGGAACATGCCGGAACTCAAATACCATGCACCTTGAAAGCAGCGCGTCATATATGTAGTAATACGGGTTCTCAGTTGTTGAAGCGATAAGAGTTATTCTTCCGTCTTCAATAAACTCGAGAAGAGACTGCTGCTGTTTCTTGTTGAAATACTGTATTTCATCCAGATAAAGCAGAACCCCGCGGGACCCCATGAATCCTTTTGTATCATGAACAACAGCCTTTATGTCCGCGAGAGAAGCATTTGTAGCATTCAGTTTATGAAGAGTCATTTCAGTCTTCTCTGCAATAATAGAAGCTATTGTGGATTTACCGCATCCGGGAGGCCCGAAAAAGATCATAGAGGTCAGCCTGCCGCTGTCTATTATCTTTCTCAGAATTCCTTTTTCACCTGTCAGGTGTGGCTGTCCGACAACATCGTCGAGCTTCCGCGGCCTTACTCTGTCAGCCAAAGGCGCGTTGAATGTATCGTTAGTCAATTTTATACTCTCTTTCCAAATGAAGTTCAGGTTTCCCAAAATTCATTGCTATTTATTGCTGTTTTCATTTTATGTCAACAAGCCGTGAGCAGGAGTCCCCCACTTCTGGGTAGTTGACCAGTCTAATGCTTTCCGCAGTGACTTTATAATGAAAATTCTTTTTCTAATACCTATTTTACCACAAAAGAAAGCCCATGACATCTGTTTTGGCGATTTTTGCCGTAACTTGTCGCGGGCTTTTCTTGTTGGGCTCCCTATTCTGCTGCAGTTTCTTGCTTATTCTTTACTTTAGTCATTGTTGATCGGGACTTCAGGAAGGGTCGGATCCACATCCGTGGTACTCATAGTTATAACGTCGACACTGTCAAAAAACACAACTTCAATTTCAGTCTCAGCATATTTCTCCATCACTGATCCCTCCCGGTCAATTGCTGTTGTACTCTTGCGCTGCAACAAAGAACCTGTACAGGGCGCCGGCGGATTGTTTTACCTCATCTGTGACCGCTGCACCGGGCGAAAGAACCTGCTGCACGTAGGACAGCGCCGATGCAGTCACGGCTGTTCCCCCGTTGATGGTAACTGTAAAGGCAGACCCAAGCTCGGCTGCGTTGACGCCCGTGATCTGAACACGATACCGCTCCCCATTCTTTTCCACCGTCCAATCGAAAGTAGTATTGTCGCCCACCGTGACCGTCGTGTTCGCGGTGTTCAGTTCCAGTCCATCGGTCACGAAGAACAGGTTTATCTTAGTTTCAGAAGTCAGGCTGAGCGAATATGAAGCGGACGTCACGCCGGATCCGAGCGTCGCCGTGATACCGTAACCATCCAGGCTCGAGATGAGCTCGGAAGCGCTCTTGTAGGCTTTCTTCATTCTTTTATGAGTCTCATCCGCTTCCAAAGCCAGCTGAGAATAGAAACCGTAATCGTTCAGTGCCATGGCGATATTTTCTGCTTTGGCATACGCCGGGTCTTTATTCTTATTGGCAATGATGAAGTCAAGATAATTCTCAACCGTGGTAACGTACACTATGGTCTTTGCCGCTCCATTTTCAGTATAATGGAACGTCGCCGTTATGTCGTCCGCCATTTGTATGGCGTTCAATCCGCAGAGGAAACGGTATCTGCCATCCTGCTGTTTCAGTCCGGATGTGGTTTCGACCGTAGATCTCTGTCCGCATGTCTCAAACTCCATATAACTGCCACTGACATATTCATCAGGGATCGTCAGATTATAACACATGCCGATCTGTCCGCTCAGAATGATCTGATTGCTGATGAACTTCGGTTCTGCGGCCCCTGTATAGACCGCGGTGTAGGATGTGTCGGCGGAAGCGGGGACGATCTCCGGAGTCCACCCTGAGAAGATAAAACCATCCTTTGAAGGCGTTTCCCATGGATAGACCGGCATTTCTCCGACGGCAACCTCCTGCACTGCCATATCAGTGCCGTCATCATTTTTAAACGTGATCGTATAAACGGTTACGGAATCTTTATCCACCAGCTGCGCCTCTCCGTTTCCCGCTGTTGTAACGATATAGTCGTTGTTATAGCTGATGAAGCTTCCCGCAGCTCCCTTACCGTTAAGTCCGCTGGTGAAGACGCCGGCAGTAAACGTAAGTTCATCCGAGTCAGGCTGCGTAAGAGCAATCCGATACGGTCCGCTGACCTCGTCCGTGATGATGATCGGTTTGTCTGTTGCCGTCAGAATAGCTCCCCTGACTTCGGTCTTTCCGGAAAGGACAAAGTTCTGCCCGGAGTGAGCGTCGATCGCTATCATGCTTTCGGCTCCCTCGATCCTACCGCCTGAGACCGTAAGCGAATCCGGACGGTATGCTTCGAGTACCTCCTCTTCCGTTTCTGCCCATTCCCGGATTTGATCAAGGGTTTCAAAGGACGCATTATAATATATCTCTTCACCATGTCCGGTCTCTGAGCCGTTATAAGACAGTGTCCCGCCGTAAAGATGGCAGGAAACCTGCTGCCATCCGGAATCGTCAATGGCAATGCCGCCGCCGTACTGCGCGAAGTTGCCGCCGATCACGCCGCCGTACATATTGAACCGTCCGCTCTCAAGAAATACTCCTCCGCCCTTTTCACCAGCCGTGTTGTTACTGATCCTGCCGCCGTACATATTAAATACAGCATCCCGTTCGATATACACACCGCCGCCGCAATAGCCGCTGCTGTTCCCTGTGATGCTTCCGCTGTAAAGATTGAACTCGCCCTCAACATTCACGGCGCCGAATGCGCTGCCGCCAAGGCCGGTGACGCAACCGCTTCCGGTATCATCGTACAGGTTGAGCTGTGTGCCGCGGCTGACGGAGAGATAAGAGTATTCACCGCTGACCGTATGCCCGTTAAGACATAAGTTATAGACTGCGTCGTATTCACCGTTATAACCTGTTTCCCACTCGCTGCTCAGCGTAACATCACAGGTCAGGTAATAGTTGCCAGGTTCAGCGGGCAGAGCGTCCGGATCGTTCCATGGCAGGAAACTGACACCGTCATGCCTGTGGTCTGCGCTGATAAGAAGCGTAGAAGGAACGAAGGTCACGGTGTAATTGCCCTGGGAAATATCACCGCTTGGTATGATGGCGTAAGTGCCCTGAGTCTCTCCGGCTTCACGTTCCAGCGAATAGAAAATCACATCTGCCGTATCTCCGTTTCTCAATCCCGTAACGGTGGCGGTCAATTCAGGATCCGGATCGCCTGTGAGCTTTGTTTTGATGTCTGCGGTAACAGTTGCGGGAGCGGGGCCGACAGACATCGTCCCCGTCTCAATGGCGAAGTAATAGTCGTTGTAAGTGCGCGTGTCAAGCTGTGGCATGATGGTGTACTCGCCCACATTTTCTCCCGGCTCACGTGTATATGTCAGGTTATATGCAAGGAAGTTGTTCCAGACGTTGCGCATCTCGTCATGGCTTGTAAAGCCCATGGCATACACTTCAGCATCGGTAGGATCTTCGCTTAAACACTGAAATACAGGATCTTCGTCGCCATAAGTCTTGACGTCATCCAGCGGTTTTACGGTGATGATACGGTCAGCGGATACCGTGACAACGTTACTGAAGTATGACGCCGTACTGCCGTCCAGTTTCGTCCTCGTTATCTCGCAGATGTAATATACCGGAGCCGGTCCAAAACTGCCCGTCACGTCTGCCTGGGCGGCAGCAGGGTCCGCACACCCTGAGATCTCAGCCATGTTTCCGCCATCGGCGTCGCAGGCGTACCAGTGATAAGCGACCGGATACCCCGGTGAAGCAGGCATTGGCTGAGCGCTTGCCAGCAATGTGACCGAGGAGCTGGAATGCAGGTCAAAGGTCGCGCCGATGGCCGGCTCACCGTTGTTGTGAATAGTCAGAGTATAGTCTCTCTCCGTTTCTTCTTGTGCTGTCGGGTTTTCTATGCGGATTCGGATGACCGCATCAGTCCCGGCCGACATAATCAGTTCTCCGGCGGCGCGGTAGCTGTCTTTGTCGCTGTCAGGCAGCACAGTCACGGCTTCTCCCGACACGAGTGACACGCTAACAGTTGCAAGGGGGCTGCCTGCTGAAGCGGTATAGTTTACAGTGCCTGACATATCGTCCACTGTCAACTCGGCAGTACCGTTCACGAA
>JAFRUW010000109.1 GCA_017438675.1 Oscillospiraceae bacterium
ATATCGCCCGGGATGGAGCGGACAAGAAACGCCTTCTGCCGGACGTGGAGCCGGTGTACGAACAAAAGCTGCTGCGCCGCCTGACCGGACTGATCAACGATCTGGGCGCGAAAAACGAAGCGCTGCAGGAGGCTATGCAAGCGCTGGACGCCATGCCCGCCGATCCCCTGACCCAGGCCCGGCATTGCAGAGATGTCATTTTCGAGCGGATGCAGGAGCTGAACCTGAACGAGCTGGCCTCCTTCCTGTCCGACGGGCTGGGCGTGGCTCAGGACGCTGTCGCCAGGTGGCTGGGAAGCAGCAGCTGAACCAGGCAGGATAAGCGCGGATTGCCGCGGCGGTGTACGCACCGGCGCGGCAATCCCTTTGTTTTTCTTGTCAAAGCCCGGCGGATACGCTATACTGATACAATAAACAACGACATCGGAGGACTCTATGGACGAAATCACCGCCGGAACCTTATATATTGTGGCCACCCCCATCGGCAATTCCCGGGACATGTCCCCCCGCGGGATGCAGATTTTGACGGAGGCGGACATCATCGCCGCCGAGGACACCCGCCGTTCCATGGTGCTGCTAAACAAGCTGGGCATCAGGAACAAGCTGGTCTCCAACCACAAGTTCAACGAATACGGAAAAGCCAAATACTTCATCGGGGAGATGAAGGCGGGCAAGAATGTGGCGGTCATCACCGACGCGGGCACGCCCTGCATCTCCGATCCCGGCAACGAGCTCATCAAGGCCGCCGTGGAGGAGGGGATCCGCGTGGTGGGCATTCCCGGCTGCTGCGCGGCGGTGAACGCGCTGGCCATTTCCGGCTTCGATTTGAGCTCCTTCACCTTCTACGGCTTCTTCCCCCGGGAAAACGCCGAGAGGCGGAAGCTGCTGGAGAGGCTGCGCCGGGGCGACACGCGCACCTTCGCCCTCTATGAATCCCCCAAGCGGATCCTGGACCTGGTGGACTTTTTTGTGGAGAGCGAGGCGGACCTGCGCCTCTGCCTCTGCAACGACATGACAAAGCTCCATGAGATGAGCTTTCGCGGCACGCCCGCGGAGGTCAGGGAGCAGCTGCTGGCCAAGGGCAATTACGACAAGGGCGAATACGCCGTTGTGCTGGAGGTGCAGCCCGGCTACGTCTTCAACAAGGTGGAGCACACGGTCTCGCCCGAGGCCATGCTGGTGGACGCCATGGTGGCCGGCGGGCTGAACGGCAAGGAGGCCGTGGCCGCCGTGCTGGCCGACGAGAACAACTCCTACAGCAAGAACGAGCTCAAGGCCGCGCTCCTGCGGCTCAAGAAGCTGTTTGAATAACTACATCTTTCAATACAATAAATTATAGAGGTGATTATTGTGGGGTTTTTCCAGCGAAAGAAAATCGAACGAATAAAGCAGGGTTTCATAACAACACAGAGGACCATTTCAGAAGAATTACGTGGATGCAAAATTGTTAAGGATGTAGATTTTGAATCTTCTGTGTTTTTATTTTTCTTAGCTTTATACCGTTTTCATAGTGACCCTATCATTAACGATCTGCAAAAAGAATTATCTCTACTTGTCTCTCAGCATTGCAAGAGCATTGATCAGTCTGAGCTAATCGAATCAAGATTAGATCTTTACACAAAAATATGTATTGGAGAAATGTCTCCAAGAGGTTTTTGGCTTTTATCTGAACCTAAAGAAGGTTCTTTTTCTGTTGCCAAAATATGTTGTATGACCGCTTTTGGCGATGTTTTAGTATTACCTGATTGTGTTGATGATTATTCAGCTTGTCCCTTCCCGATAATCGATATTTTCGAATTAACAGAATTTGTTTCGATCTTTACCGGCAAGGTATGGGATTCGTATTCTTCTTATTTAATCGGAATCGGTCTGAAATAACTAAGTATGATGAAAGAAAAGAACCTCACAAACGAGCTCTCCGCCGCGCTGGACACGCTCTCCAAGGCCGTGTTCAGCCAGCCGCTGGACAAAAGCGCCGACGGTAAGATCTCCGTCCGTCCCCTGCAGCACAAGGGGCGGCGCATCTTTCAGGCGGAGATCCAGCGCGGTGCCCAGGCCTTCCATCAGAATCTGGAGGGGGACGCGCTGCTGCGCCTGTGCGCGCAGGACTGG
>JAFRUW010000010.1 GCA_017438675.1 Oscillospiraceae bacterium
GGGGTCCCAGGCGGTATAGCCTCTGGCCTCAAAGGTGGCTCTCAGGCCGCCGGAGGGGAAGCTGGAAGCGTCGGGCTCGCCCTTTACAAGCTCCTTGCCGGAAAACTCCATAATGACCTTCCCGTCGGGGGTGGGAGAAATAAAGCTGTCGTGCTTTTCGGCGGTGATGCCCGTCATGGGCTGGAACCAGTGGGTATAGTGGGTGGCGCCCTTTTCCACAGCCCAGTCCTTCATGGCGTTGGCAACGGCGTCGGCCACGTTTTTGTCAAGTCTCTTCCCCTCGTCGATGGTTTTCCTGAGGGAAGTATATACCTCTTCCGGCAGCCGCTCCTTCATTGCGGCGTCGTCAAACACCATAGAGGCAAAATAATCAGGTATGTTCTTCATAGCATTCTCCTGCTTTCATTTCAATAATCACATTTTATCCTCAGATCACGGATTTGTAAATAGATAATTTGGAAATCGGTGATTTTTATACGCCCGGTGAACCGATGGCAGGTCACTTGAAAAAGCCCGGCTATACATTTATAATATAGTCATCAATCGGTTAAGGGGTGATGCGGATGGTAGAGGTAGCGGCGGCGCTTATATGGGACGGCGGCAGATTCATGATCTGTCAGCGGCCTGCCCATAAAACAAGGGGCATGCTGTGGGAGTTCGTCGGCGGAAAGCTGGAGCCAGGCGAAACCGGCAGGCAGGCCCTCATAAGAGAGTGCCGGGAGGAACTGGACATTCTTGTGGGCGCCGACAGCGTGTTTACGGAGGTAGTCCACGAATACCCGGATATGACCGTGCACCTGACGCTCTTCAACGCGCATATAGTCTCCGGCGAGCCGAAGCTCCTTGAACACAACGATCTGCGGTGGATCACCCCGGAGGAGATACCGCAGTACGACTTCTGCCCCGCCGATAAAGTGATTCTGGAGCGGATAATCGAATACGGCAAACGGATCTGAACAAGAAAGGCGCCGCGGCAAAAAACCGGGGCGTCTTTTAAAAAAAGTATTGACTCTTACGTTGCGTAATAGTTTACAATAAGGGTATCGGGAGGTGAGATCGATAAAAACAGTCAACGAAGTCAGCAGGCTCACCGGGGTAAGCGTCCGCGCGCTGCAGTACTACGACAAAATCGGACTGCTTCGGCCCGCGAAGTATTCCGACGCCGGTTATCGCCTTTACGACGACGAGGCGCTGGAAAAGCTGCAGCAGATAATGCTTTTCCGGGAGCTGGAATTCCCGCTGAAGGACATCAGCGTCATATTGAGCAGCCCGGATTTTGACCGCACCAAGGCCCTTGAGCAGCAGATCGAGCTGCTGACACTTAAAAAAGAGCATCTGGAAAACCTGATCCTGCTGGCACAGGGGATCAAACTGAGAGGAGTGAGATACTTGGATTTCAAACCCTTTGACACAAGCAAGCTGGACGAATACGCGGCTCAGGCAAAGGAGTCCTGGGGCGGCACGCCGGCCTATCGGGAATACGAGGAAAAATCAAAAGGCCGAACCAAGGCCGAGAACAATGTGCTGGAAGCCGGTATGATGGGCATATTTGCCGATTTCGGCAAAATGAGGGACTCCGACCCCGCGTCTAACGATGTACAGGCAAAGGTCGCGGAGCTTCAGGCGTTCATCAGCAAGAATTTCTATAACTGCACCAACGAGATACTGTCGGCTCTCGGGAAAATGTACGCCGGCGGAGGCGACTTCACATCAAATATCGACAGTGCCGGCGGAGATGGTACCGCCGAGTTCGTAAAAAGAGCGATTGATTGTTATTGTAAATAAACGGAAATACCATGTGACGCCGGAAGTATCGCGGTATCACATGGTATTTTGATTTATCATTATGCAACACCTCGGCTATTCCAATCCCACGATAATCCGCGCGATGGTTATGAGATCGGTGTTGGTGACAACGCCGTCGCCGTTCATATCACCGTACTTCTCCACGTTCTGTTTTGTCTCGGCGGTATATATCTTAACGATGTATCTGGCCACAAGGATCAGATCGGTGTTTTCGACCTTGCCGCTTAAATTGACGTCACCTTTAAGGACGCTTTCCGCCTGTTTCGTATAATCAAGGACGCAGAACACCGGCTCGGTGGTGCTTCTCACAAGGACATAGTATAAACTGTAATACTTATCGCCTGTCGTATACCAGATAAGCTCATTCCCGCGGACAACGGGCTTGCAGTCGGAAAGCTGATAATCTGTGCTGTACACTTCGGAAAGCGCCCTGCCCCTGCCGTCAAGCCGGACATAATATGTTTTGCTGTCTTCATCCCGTATTTCGGACCAGAGAAGGACAAATTCCCTGTCACTTACCTTTACAAGGTGGGGATTCAGCACCGTCACCGGATCGTCCTTTTCGTAATGGGTCAGCCAATTCGCGGTGGTTTCAAGGCTGTCCTTATCGGTGGCGAGGACGAATATGTTTCTGGTGGCTAAGATATTAAAGTTGTCCGGGTCCTGCTTAACGGAGTTTCCCGCCGTCAGGTACGCGCTGTCCGACACCTCAAAGCCTCCCACGGAAACGCCGGTGTCGTTTGCGCCGGTATTGCCGCAGATCCTGAGCACCTCGGCTTCCTTGGCATTATTGCCCGCCCCGGTGAATCTTGAAATATTGATCGCTCGCGGGTAGCCGTCACCGTGATCCAGCCGCACTATATAATCGCCGTCCGAAAGAATGAACTGATTGAAGGAGTGGGAAACGTAGCCCAAACCGCCTACGTGGCAATTTGCGCTGATTATCTTCATGTAGGGGATGGAGACAGCGATATACATGTTTGTCTGATGGTTTTTGCCGTCGTCCGTGGTGTAAATCTGGTGGCATGTGTGAATATACAGCACGTCGTCCTTTTCCGTCATCCGGAGGGAACCGGCGTCGAAGGGCCTGATCGTGTTTGCCCCGCAGAGCTCAGTGCAGTCTATCCTGTGCCAGTTCTTTGTGTATCGGACTATGCGGACGACGGGTTTTGAATCGTCCTCATCCAGATTGTCCTGCCCGAACACAAAGAAGTTGTATTCCGAGCCGGAATAGAATCCGCCCCATACAGGAAGCTCCATGGTGATTGTCTTCTTCCAACTGAGCTTAAAGCTGCTATCATATTCCTCTATAACAGCGCTGTCGCCTATATGCTCCACTCGCGTAAAGGATCCGTCCTGATTATATGTGAGGCAGGAATTGACTGTATTCCCATATTTATTCACGCTTATATAATTGTTGTCAAACACATTGCTGCTCTCGGCGCCTTCAAGTGTCTCAGAGGAAGCTTTCGGTGTATCGACAATATGTGTATTGTAATCGTCGGGTACCCAGATGATATTATCGCCAAAGGATTGTCTCGCCGCTTCCGTCCATGTGCCGTTATTAACCGGATATACAGCAATGACGGCGCTTTGTGTAAAGCTGTCGTTTTCATATATTCCGCCGTCGGCCTCGGGAGTATTTCCGGTAAAGATCAGCTTTGCGGCAGAATTATTGAAGGAGCCGTTTTGGATCTGCTTGACGCTGCCGGGAATGGTTATGCTTTTGAGACGCTCACAGCCGTAAAAGGCGCCGTTTGCGATCTCGCTGACAGTTGACGGAATGGAATAATTGCCCGAAACCCAGGGAGAAACAATCTTCAGCGTCGTGTTGGATTTGTCCAGAACTGCACCCGCCCCGTCACTGCTGAAAGCTGAATTGTTTTCATCTACAGATATGCGGGACAGTGCCGTGCTGCCGGAGAATGCGCCGATCCCAATCTTTGTAACGTTTTCCGGTATTGTAATGCTTTTAAGCGCGGTGCATCTTTCAAATGCGTTGCTTTCGATTATTACCAAACTGTCAGGCAGCGAAATATCTGAGAGTACAGTGCATCCGGAAAACAGGCCGGTACTGATACACGTTAATCTGCTTGACAACGAAACGCTTTTAAGAGCTGTGCAGTCGGAAAACGCGTAGTTTAAAATATCTTTTACACTGTCGGGTATCGAGATGCTTGTAAGGCCGTCACATCCGGAAAACGCAAAGTTCCCGATGTATGATACGCTGCTCGGTATTGTGATGCCGGTGAGCCCCGCACAGTCGGAAAACGCCCTGTCTTCTATACGTTTTATACCGTCAGGAATTGAATAGTTTCCGGTAATCTTTGCGGGTACTGTCAATATTTCTGTTTTGCTTTTATTATACAGCACACCCTTTTCATCACTGCAGTAATTCGGATTGCCTTCATCTACGGAAATACGGGACAGCGACGTGCAGCCGGAGAATGCCTCGCTGTCGATTTTTGCCACTCCGGCCGGTATATTAATGCTTTTAAGCGCGGTACAGTCTCTGAATGCGTATGTTTCGATGCTTGTCAAACTATCCGGTAATGAAATACCTGCAAGTGACGAGCAGCCGGAGAAGGCATGCACCCCAATACTTGCAACACCGTCAGATATTGAAATGTTGGATAGTGATGTGCATTTTTGGAATGCCCCGGCTCCAATATCTGTAACGGTGCCAGGAATAGTCACGTCGGTTATGTTTACACAGCCATAGAATGCCGCGGAGCCTATTCCGGTAACCCCGCTTTCTATCACAACTGAGCGGATCTTTGTTGAATAGAACATCAGTCCATTATCATTGATTCTGCCCTCGCCGCTTATTGTAAGCATACCGTCATTTGTCAGCGTAAATGTCACATTCTCGCCGCATGAACCCCTTGCAAAAATACCCGCCGCCAGAGCGTTTACGGGAAAAACTCCGGCTATGATAACCATGCACAAAATGACTGTAATAATTCTGTTTGCTCTCTTCATTTCCCTCTCCTTCATTGTGCCGCAAAACCATACATTTAATAAAGACCTACGATCTTCCTCGCGATGGTGATAATGTCGGTGTTCGTTATCGCGCCGTCGTTATTCATGTCGCCAAGCGTGAACTGTTCGCCCGTTAGCGTGGTGAGACTTACAACGTGTCTCGCAGCGAGGATCAGGTCGGAGTTTGAAACGATGCCGTCACGGTTTACATCGCCCTTTGGATACGAGGTCGTGCCGTCGAGGTTTATGGAGAAGAATCTCGGCGCGGAATTCTCCGTGACGTACCAGATCACCCGGTTGCCTGCCACTATTGGCTGACAGTCGGACATGGGGTAATTACTCTGACTTATCGCCGACGTGGGGTTGCCTTCGCCGTCAAGGAACACGTGCAGCATCACCGAATTGCGGTTTCCGTCTGTTTCCGTCCACATAAGCAGGAAGCGGTCGCTCTCGATTTTTGTCAGCAGCGGATTGGAAACCGTGATTTTGTCGCTGTCTGTATAGTTGGTTATCCATCTGAAGACTGTGGAATCAGCATCTGACATTCTTGATTTATCCGTGGCGGTTATAAAGACATTTCTTGTTCCGGATGGCTTATAGCTTTTTTCGTCCTGAACCACAGTATTGCCGGCCACAAGATAGCATGTGCCGGAGGCTTCAAATCCGCCCACGGAAACGCCGGTTCTGTTGTTGCCTTCTTCGCCGCAGATCGGAAGCACATCAGCGTTTTCTTCATTGCTTCCAAGACCGGTAAACCGTGTGATCGTTACTGCCCTGGGATATGCGTCGCCGTGATCCAGCCACACTATACTGTCTCCGTCGGCGATAATAAACTGGTTGAAGGAATGGGATACATATCCAACGCCGCCCACATGATAATTGGCTGCAACTATCTTCATATAGGGGATAGATACCGCAATGAACATATTCGTCTGGTGATTTAATCCGTCGTCCATGGTGTAAATCTGGTGACAAGTGTGGATGAAGAGCGTGTCATCCTTTTCGGTCATTCTCAGTGTACCCGCGTGGAACGGCCTGATCGTATTCGCTCCGCAGAGCTCCGTGGAGTCGATCCTGTGCCAGTTTTTTGAATATCTGACGATGCGCACAACGGGTTTTGAGTTGTTTTCTTCAAGGTTTTCCTGACCGAACACAAAGAAGTTATAATCGGTACCGGAATAGAATCCGCCGTATAAAGGCAGCTCCTTATCAATGGTTTTCTTCCACTTTATTTTAAAGCTGCTGTCATAGTCCTCGACAACGACGCTATTGCCGATATGCTCCACCCGGGTAAAGGTACCGTCATCGTTGTCTACAAGATATGAATTCACTTTGTCCGCCCAGTACCGCGTGTTTATGTATTCATTATCGCCCTTGTTATCACTTGACGCCGGGGTCAGGGCTTCGGTTTTGTCCCTGGGGGTATCCTTGACAGAGGTATCGTAATTATCCGGGATCCAGATGATATTGTCCCCTAAGGATTGTCGGACTGTTTCAGTCCATGCCGGATTGCTGTGAGGATATTCCGCAAAAACAGCACTGTATGTAAAGCTGTCATTCACGATCAGTTTTCCGCCGGCAGAGGGGGGATTTCCGGTAAAGATAAGCCTTGCGGA
>JAFRUW010000110.1 GCA_017438675.1 Oscillospiraceae bacterium
AGCGGATGCGCTACCAGCTGCGCCAATCGTCCATCAGCCAGATTATAATACACTATCGGACGGCGCTTGTCAAGTGTTTTTTTGAACGATACGCCAAATATTCAAAATATGATTGAAAAATGACGAAGGATGTTGTATTATACACGGGTAGGTTTATAACAGCAGGTGTTTGGTGACGAATATGGATAAAAACATCGGTATTTACATACATATTCCCTTCTGTAAAGGGAAGTGCGCCTACTGCAATTTCTACTCCCTCCCAGGGAGAGACAAGCAGATGCCGGATTATCTGGAGGCCCTTGTGACCCACATAAAGGAGTCGGAGTCCCAGCTTGCGGAGTACTATGCCGACACGGTGTATTTCGGCGGAGGCACGCCCCTGTGCTTCGGGGCCGACAGGCTTGTGAAGGTCTTTGACGCCCTGAAAAAATACGGCAGGGTTTTGATGAACGGCGAGGTCACGGTGGAGGTCAATCCCGAAAGCACCACCTACGAGGATCTGGTAAAACTCAGGAGAGCGGGGTTCAACCGCCTTTCCATAGGCGCCCAGTCTGCAAACGACGATATTCTCAAGACCATCGGGCGGCGGCACAACTTCAGTCAGGTGACCCGGACGGTTAAAAAGGCCCGGGACGCGGGATTCGAGAACATCAGCCTCGACCTCATCTACGGACTTCCCAGCCAGAGCATGGATGACTGGTCCGACACGCTGCGGAAGATACTGGCTCTGAAGCCGGAGCATCTTTCCTGCTACGGACTGAAGCTGGAGGAGGGGACGCCCCTTTATTCCTACAGAAATTCCATAATCATGCCCGACGACGATACCCAGGCTGATATGTACCTCTACACGGTGGACACACTGGAGCAGGCGGGCTACCGCCAGTATGAGATCTCCAACTTCTCAAAGCCGGGGTTTGAGTCAAAGCACTACCTGAAATACTGGCAGGGGAAGGAGTACATGGGCTTCGGCCCGGCGGCTCATTCCTACGTGGGCGGCAGAAGATACGGTTATATATCCGATCTGAACACATACATAAATAATATACTGAACGGCGGCCCCGTGGTGGACCAGTATGAGGACATTTCCAGAACGGAAATGGCGTCGGAATACATCATGCTGGGAATGAGGACCACAAGGGGCATTTCCCCGGAGGAATACAAAAGAATATCCTCCTACGGGTTCGAGCGCGGCCTTGAGCTTCTGGAAAGCTACAGGGACGAGGGCTGGGCTGTTGAGGAAAACGGGAGATGGCGGTTTACCCCTGCTGGCTTCCTCCTGTCAAACGTCCTCATCGGACAGCTCCTGGACGCCCAGATGAAACGCAGGGTGGAGCTTGGCACGCCCTGGCGGAAGGATGAGTACGCCACCGACTATTATTACGGCATTATTGACAGTCAGGTGGATCATGCCCAGCTGTTCAACGGAATATAATGATAAAAAAGCATTATTTCATAATTTTTGTATCCGAAAAGTAACGATACTGTGATTGCATTTCGGTAAAATATGATATACGATTAAAAGAGCAAAGAATGATAGGAGTGGGAAAATGGCAATACTGTATGGCAACAGCAAAAACAGCAAGCATACATTATCCAAAAAGAATAAGAAAGCCGGTTCCGCAGGGGGCAGCCACCTGAACGTTAACATTCCCGTGGAGGATATTCCCGCGGAAGCCGTAACCCAGGAAATCCCCGCAGCGGAGCCTGTGATCCAGGAAGCTCCCGCCGCGGTCCCTGTATCGGTACAGGAGCCGGCGCCGGTGAAGGAGCCCAAGGCCAAGAAGATAAAGGAACCGAAGCCCGCGAAGGAGCCCAAGGCCGCAAAGGTCAAGGAACCGAAGCCCGCCAAGGAGCCCAAGGCCGCAAAGGTCAAAGAGCCGAAGCCCGCCAAGGAGCCTAAGGCCGCGAAGGTGAAGGAGCCGAAGCCCGCCAAGGAGCCCAAGGTCAAAAAAGAGGGCGGCAGCAAAAAGGGCAAGATCATCGGCATCACCGCCGGTGCAGTGGCGGCCCTGCTTGTCGCGGGAACGATGGCCTTCGGCAGCCATGTCGCCTCCACAGACACCGCATACCCCAACGTCACAATTAACGGAATTGACGTGGGCGGCATGGATTATGACAAGGCTTACGATACGCTGAAGGAAAACGGCTACAACAGCAAGGCCAATACCGCTGTTATCAATGTCAAGGCCGGCGGCCGCGCCATCGACGAGGTCAGAGTATCCAGCGAGGACGCGAAGCTCACCATGTCCCTTGACAGGGCTGCAACCACCGCCGTTGAGTACGGTCACGGCAACGTGTTCGATTCAGCCTTCAAGTACCTCAAGTGCATGTCCGGCAAGACTGAGCTTCTCGAGGGCAAGACCGCCTTTGACGAGGAAAGCGTCAGGGCCATCATCGCAAAGACCGCCGAGCGTGTGGATTCCGAATATCTGGACAATTCCTACACCGTGGGCGAAGAGGCTGTTCAGGTGACAAAAGGCGCCGGTGAAAGACATGTAGACCAGGACGAGGTCTATGAGATGATCCGCAACGCCTTCGAAACAGGCAACTTCTCCATTATGGAATACGAATCCTCGGTGAAAGAGCCCGAGGCACTGGACTTTAACGCCATCGGTGAAGAGGTTTTCGTTGAGCCTCAGAACGCCAAGTACGATACAAAGACCCAGGGAGTCGTCAAGGGTGTTCCGGGCAAGACCCTCGACGTCATCGAGCTGAAGAAGCAGTATCTGAAGGCCGCTCCCGGCGAGACCTTTGAGGTCCCAATCACACTCGTTGCCCCCGAGATTGACGGCAGCAATATGGAGGATCTCCTCTTCCGCGACACCCTTGCTTCCAAGAGCACGAACCTCACCTCCGATTCCAACAGAAACAACAATATCACCCTTGCGGCAAAGGCCATAAACGGCACCGTTCTGAATCCCGGCGACGTGTTCTCCTTTAACGGCATCGTAGGTCAGAGAACCACAGCCAAGGGCTATAAGACAGCCCACGCCTACGCCAACGGCGATATCGTGGACACCGTAGGCGGCGGCATCTGCC
>JAFRUW010000111.1 GCA_017438675.1 Oscillospiraceae bacterium
AGCGGCGCTGGAGCGGAACACCTTCTCCCTTCCCTGGAGTGAGGACAGCTTCACGGCGGAGCTTGAGAACGAGGACAGTCATTTCACCGCGGCAGTCCTCGGCGGCGAGGTGGTGGGCTTTTCCATCCTCAGGTCATTTTTCGACGAGGGTGAGCTTTTAAACATCGCCGTGTCCTCCGCCCATCGCGGGAACGGCATAGGCGGCGCCCTCCTTGAGGACGCCCTTGATTACGCCGACAGCCACGGCGTCGATGCCGTGTTTCTCGAGGTGCGCCCCACAAACAAAAGCGCCGTCAGTCTTTATAAAAAGCACGGCTTTGAGCCGATAGCAATACGGAAAAACTACTATGACGAGCCGAAGGAAGACGCAATAATAATGCGCCGCCTTCGGAAATAACCACGAAAGGAAGCACAGTCAATGCTGATTCTGGCTTTTGAATCCTCCTGCGACGAGACCGCCGCCTCCGTAACACTTGACGGGCGGACGGTTTTAGCCGACGAAATATACTCCCAGGCGGACATGCACGCTCTTTACGGCGGCGTGGTGCCGGAGATTGCCTCCCGCAACCACATAACCGTAATTTCCAAGCTGGCGGACAGCGCCCTTAAAAAGGCGGGGATCACGAAATCCGATCTGGACGCCATCGCCGTGACCTACGCTCCCGGTCTTATCGGCGCGCTCCTGGTGGGCGTGAACTTTGCCAAGGGCGCGGCCATGAGCCTTGGCCTTCCCCTCATCCCCGTCCATCACATAAGGGGCCACATTGCCGCCAACTACATCGCCTATCCGGAGCTGGAGCCGCCCTTTCTGGCGCTTGTCATCTCCGGCGGTCACAGCCTTATTGTGGACGTCCGGGGCTACACCGACATGAGCATCATCGGCACCACCCGGGATGATGCGGCAGGCGAATGCTTTGACAAGGCCGCCCGTGTCCTGGGACTGGGCTACCCCGGCGGCAGGCCAATGGATCTACTTGCCAGAACAGGCGACGACAAAAAGTATCCCCTTCCCCGGGCAAAGGTGGACGGGAACCCATACGACATGTCCTTCTCCGGCCTTAAAACAGCAGTGGTCAACACGGTGCACAACGCGAAGCAGAAGGGCGAAGCTCTGGACGAGCCCTCCCTTGCGGCGTCATTTGCGGCTGCGGTCAGCGACACTCTCGTTCCCCGCACCATGGACGCGGCCCGGGAGCTGGGCTATGACAAAATCGTCGTCGCGGGGGGCGTTGCGGCCAATTCCCGCATAAGGGCAGATTTTGAGGCGGCGACACAGGCGGAAAACAAGCGTTTATTTATCCCGCCCCTGTCCCTCTGCGGCGACAACGGCGCCATGATCGGCTGTCAGGCGTACTACGAGTATCTTGCCGGCGCGAGAGCCGACAGTTCCTTAAACGCCTACGCAAACATGGACATTGATAAACTGAGGATATAAACCGATACATGAATAAAGTAAAGGGGCAGCCCGTTTCCGGGCTGTCCCTTTTACTTTATCTCCCTGTTCATATCAAACGGGGCTGTATTGCTTTACGGCTGGACGCTGACCACATATCTCGCGATCTGTACCAGATCGGAGTTGTTGATCTTGCCGTCGCCGTTCCAGTCCGCGGCCGCGAGCTGAACATCGTTAAACTCAACCAGATGGACGAGATACCGGGCAATAAGGATCAGGTCGCGGTTGTCCACTATGCCGTCGCCGGACACGTCGCCCTTTATGTTTTGGATCTTTTCGATGACGGCGTGGGTGGCAACTCTACCGTTCTCATTCAGGACAGAGTAACCGTCATAATAACTATTGCCGTGGAATACCGCCGCGCCGATACCGCCGTTCTCCGGCGTGGTGACGCCGTGTGTCTCCGGAAGCACGATACCATTCTGCGCCCAGATCGCATAATCGTTGCCCTCCGCCTCCCAGCGGCCGGAGCCAACAGTAAGCGTACCGTAGCAGAGAATTCCGATGTCGTACGGCACCTCGTTTTCCACCTGCACGTCGCCGCCGACGGTCATGTTCCCGGCTGCATATACGCTTGCCCAATACATATCGGTCATGGTTCCGCCGGTGGCTGTGAGGGAGCCGCCGATCTCAAGATTTTTGCCGG
>JAFRUW010000112.1 GCA_017438675.1 Oscillospiraceae bacterium
AACCGCGGCGCGTAAATGGACGCGCCGCGGTTGTGTTTGCGTAATAGCCGTCACAGCGGGAAAGACTGGTCAAGCGAAATGTCAAGCTCCGGGACTGCGGGGTCATCTGCGGTGACAAAGCCGTAATGCTCAAAATAACCCATAAGCTCCGGGTGATCGTGAAGCTCCGCCGTCAGCTTTTTAAGGCCCCGATTCCTGCATACGGAGACCGCCTGACCCAGAAGCTGTGCCGAAAGTCCCTGACCCCGATGAAGGGGATCGAGACAGTAGTATGATATGTTGCCCGGTCTGCCTCCCGGAACATCGAGGCGCAGTTCGCCGATTGCCGAGGCGTCCCGCATGACGGTGTACTGCTCTTCGGCGTCACGTCTGAACCACAGGGCGGAGTCGTCAATGCCGTCCCTGTTCCTGCGCCACTTCTGCTTGCGGAAGCGGCTCATCCCGTCGGGTATATGGGAAGCGTCGTTTTGAGTAATGAGTTCGATTCTGCTGCCCTTTACCTTAAGGATTGTTATTCCGGTGTTGTCGCTGTATGGGACCTGCCTGATATTCTCCGGCGCCACGTTTTTGATCCTTGCCAAAAAGGACCTGATAGCGCAGCCGTGGGTGACGAGGGCAATGGTTCCGCCGTCACAGTCTGCCGCAAGACTGGTGACTGTTTCCTCCATCCTGTCCTGCAGATCGAAGAAGTGTTCACAGCCATCAACATTCCATTTGTCGGGGCTGGCGAAGAAGTTAAGGTACTGTTCCTTTTCGTTTGTGATTATTTCGCCCCAGGTCTTGTCTTCCCAGACACCCATGTTGACCTCCCGCAGGCGGTCTGTGGTCATAACGGGGAGCTTCGGCCCGTATGAAACAGCCCCCGCCGTCAGCCTCGCCCGGAGCAGGTCGGAGGAGTATACGGCGTCAAGATGTATGTCCGTAAACCGTTCCTTTAAAAGCTCAAGCTGTTTAAGACCGTTTGAGGTAACCCGGCTGTCGTACCAGCCGTGTATGCGGCGGTACAGATTGCCCTCCGCTTCGGCGTGTCTGACTAAATATACTGTGGTCATTCTTCCCACCTCCTCCTTGTTCCATTTTACATTAGAAATCCCCTTCGTTCAACAGATCATTGTTATAACGTAAAAAAAATATTAAACCGCCTGATCCCCTTGAAAACTGACGGCATTTATATTATATTGATTGTAATACTTTTTGAAATGAGGAATCTGCCTTGAACTATACAGCCGCCAACGGCTTTTCCGACAATTATTCCGGCATAAAAGATTTTATGCCCACCTGCGCGTATGAGTCGTACATAAATGAGTTCCCGGAGCCGAGAACCGTTACATCGGAGCATATCATGGGCGACAGCGCCGCTATCGCGTACCATCTCGAAAAGTTTGATGCCATAGGTATCGACTGCGTGGCCAAGTGTGTAAATGAGATCGTGGCAAAGGGCGCCATACCGCAGATGTTTGTGGCGGAGATACCGGATGCTTTTGTGGAGCAGCTTGTGCCCGGATTTGTGGAAGGGTGCTTCCTGGGATGCTGTGAAATTGAAATA
>JAFRUW010000113.1 GCA_017438675.1 Oscillospiraceae bacterium
CGATGGCTCTGGGAGCCTTGCCCTTGCGGTAAGCCTCATTCAGTGCGCTTTCAAACTCAGCAGCGGTGAATTCAACGACGATCTCGGCCTTGGAGCCTTCTTTTTTCTCAAAATTTCTGACGTTCACGGTTACATCCTCCAAATATAAATTTCTATAAGCGTACGGTGTGGATTATAGCAGAGAATCACGGAATTTGCAAACTCTTTTTCAAAAAAGTTCCAAAAAATTCACAAATACTCCGCCGCATACAAATTCGGACACGGTTTTCGGTCGTAAATCTGTCACTTTGCCGCGAGCAGCGGTTTAAACCCCAGATGATCGGCGCTGACCATGGCATATTCCACGCCCTCCACATCGCCGCAGACGGCAAAGCGTCTGCCCGGACCGTGAATGTGACCGTAGAAGCATTTCGTCACTCCGTACCGGGCGAGAAGCTCCGTGATCTCCCCGCAGACATAGTCGTTGTATCGCGGGGGATAATGAAGGAAGCAGTACTTCTCGCTGTCCCCCGCCGCTTTAAGTGAGGTTTCAAGTCTTATAAGCTCACGGTTCATGACCTTTTTGTCATGCTCGCTGCCCGTCTCCTCCTCGTAAAACCAGCCCCTCGTTCCGCAGACGGCAATGTCTCCGTAGAAGAAGCAGTTGTTGTGGAGAATGTCAATGGTGGTGATGTCGTTTGCCGCGAAAAACTTCTTCGTTTTGGTGTCCGTTGCCCACCAGTAATCGTGGTTGCCCTTCAGGATAATCTTCTTTCCGGGGAGTCTGTCGATAAACAGAAAGTCCTCCCTGCTCCCCTCAAGGTCCATGCCCCAGCTCAGATCCCCGCAGATCACGCACACGTCGTCATCATTAAGTACGGAAAACCCTTCCCGAATACGTTCAACATAGTTGTTCCAGCCGGGAAAGGCGTCCATGGGCTTATTCGACGTAAGTGAAAGGTGAAGATCACCGATGGCATAGAGCATAGCCGAATCTCCTGAATAATTCTGGTGTTTTTTCAGATAATAAATGCGAGGCGCCGGGCGCTTCAATACGATTTGACAGCGGAGAAAAAAATGAACGACACATTTAACAGCGACAAGCTCTGCGGCGTCGCCTGCGACGTTGTGAACTGCAAATTCCACGGCACCGATAATTTCTGTCACGCCGACGAAATCGTTGTGGAATCGGAAAACGCCCTTCGGAAGGCGGAGACCTTCTGCGGCACATTTATACCCAGGGGTTCTTCTCAGTTTTAACCGAATCGTCTCCCCCGGATGGATCGCCGGGGGAGACGGTTTTTTTACTTAAGGAAGTCCTCCACGACCTTTGTCATGCCGTCCTTTTCGGTCCAGCCGTCGAACCGCACCTTTTTGTTTTTAAGGGCGATTATGGGCTTGGGGGCCGGAACGCCGGATGCCTCAATAAGTCTGTCGATAAGTGTCAGGCCGTCAGCGTCGGCCTTCTCGCCCAGGGCTTCAAGGACTGCGGCGCAGAACTTATAGGGGCTTGCGGTGGAGACCACCACAGCGGGGGTCAAGTCCCCGGTGCTGTCCCTGTAAGCCTTCATGACGTGATACGCCACAGCCGTATGGGTGTCGATAAGGTAGCCGTGCTCATTGAAGGTCTCGCCGATTGTTTCCTTTGTCTCCTCCTCGGAGCAGCAGCCTGCGGCGAACTCGTTGTCAAGGGACGCCTTTATCTTTTCGTCAACGGTGTAGACGCCCTTTGTATTCAGATCCGCCATGTAACCCCTGATCTTATCCTCGTCCTTGCCGGACATCTCAAAGAGAAGCCTCTCGAGATTGGAGGAAACAAGGATGTCCATAGACGGGGAAATTGTGGTATAAAAATCCCTGTTCCTGTTGTAAACGCCCGTATTTATGAACTCCGTCAGCACATCATTGGAGTTGGAGGCGCAGACAAGCTTCTTTACGGGAACGCCCATCTTTTTGGCGTAATAGCCCGCAAGGATGTTGCCGAAGTTGCCGGTGGGAACGCAGATATTGATACTGTCCCCGAGAGCGATCCTGCCGCTTGAAACCACGTCGCAGTAGGCGGATACATAGTACACCACCTGGGGAAGAAGCCTGCCCCAGTTAATGGAGTTGGCGGAGGACAGGAAATAACCCTTTTCCGCCAGCCTCTCACGGAGCTCGGGATCGGAGAATATGGCCTTCACACCTGTCTGGGCGTCGTCAAAGTTGCCCACAACGGAGCACACGCCCACATTCCCGCCCTCCTGGGATGCCATCTGCAGCTTCTGGATGTCGGAAACGCCGTCTTTGGGATAGAACACCATGATCTTTGTTCCCTGCACGTCGCTGAACCCCTCAAGGGCCGCCTTTCCCGTGTCGCCGGAGGTGGCGACGAGGATGCAGACCTGCTTTTCCTCACCGTTCTTAACTAGGCTCGCGGTGAGAAGGTGGGGCAGCATCTGGAGGGCCATGTCCTTGAAGGCGCAGGTGGGGCCGTGCCACAGCTCAAGGAAGAAGGTGTCCTCATCCAGCTTATAAAGGGGGGCGATGCTGTCGGTATCGTAGTTGTCGGCATAAGCCGCGGACGCGAAGCCGCGAAGCTCCTCTTCGGAGAAATCGTCCAGGTACTTCTTCATTATATACACGGCTCTGTCCTGATATTTCATTCCGCAGAGCTTTTCGATCTCCTCCATGGTAAGCGCCGGTATTTCCTCCGGCACGAAAAGTCCGCCGTCTCTGGACAGACCTCTGGCAATGGCTTCAGCCGATGTGAAGCTTATGCTCTTATCTCTTGTGCTCTGATAACGCATATAACGATCCTCCGATTATAAAGTATCGAACAAAGCCGCGGCATTGTTGTAGAAAATGTCTTCGGCAAAGCCTTCGCCGAACTCGGATACAACTGCCTCATACAGCTTTGTCATGTCCTCCACCGCGTTTATCTCCCGGGGCAGAATATCGCATCCGTCAAGATCGGCGCCGATGGCAAGGTGCTTTTCTCCGCCCAGATCGAGGAAGTGGCCGATATGCCTGATAACGTCGCCGATGCAGGGTTCGTCGCTTAAAAACGCGCCGTAGAGGTTTATGCCCACGATGCCGCCGGTGGCGATGAGGGCCTTAAACATATCGTCCGTCAGGTTCCGGGTGTGGTTCCACAGGGCCCTGGCGTTGGAATGGGTGGCGATGATGGGTTTTGTCGCCGTTTCGATCAGATCCCAGAAGCCGGGATCGGACAGGTGGGAAACGTCGGGAATGACGCCCAGCTTCTCGCACTCCCTTATAAACTCACGGCCGGCAGGGGTCAGGCCTTCGTCACGCTTATCCACGTTGGAGCCGGAGAGCTTGTTTGCATGGTTCCATGTGATGGTCACGATCCTGACGCCGTCTTCCCGGGCTTCACGGAGCCGCTCTGTTGAACCGTCCAATGTCTCCGCTCCCTCAACCATGAGGATTGCGGCGGTCTTGCCCTCCTCCGCGGCTTTTCTCACAGCCTTTCCGTCCTTGCAAAGGGTCACAAGATCATCGTTTTTCTCAAGCTCCCTCATGAAGTTTTCATGCTGGGGAACGTAATCCGCGTAGCTTCCGCCGTCGGAGAAATATGCAAAAACCTGTGCTCTGGGGGTGAAGATGCCGCCCCGCTCAAGGTCGATGTGGAGGTCGTTTGCGCGAAGTCGGCACCTTCCGGGGATTACCGACGCGGTATCGCAGTGCAGATCGAAATATGGTATTTTACCGTTCATCAAAAGCTTCCTTCTTTCATCTCAAATGCGTTTTTAATATGGTTAATTATCGGTTTAGCGGTCTCCATCCCCAGAGGGGCGTAGATTTCTATAACGTCGAATCTGGGCTGAAGGCCGGTAGGATTCCGGCTCAGCCACTGCAGGGCAGTGACAGTAAGGCGGCGCTGTTTGTTCCCGTCCACGAACTCCATGGCCTTTGCGAAGCTGTCGGATTTGCGGAGCTTCACCTCGGCAAAGACGAGGTACTTCCTGTTCTCCGCGATTATATCGATCTCACCCATCCGGGTTCGGTAGCCCATGGCGGTTATCCTGTACCCCTTTTTTCTGAGGTAATCCGCCGCCAGCTCCTCGCCCCAGCGGCCCTGAAGCTTAGTGTTCGTCATATTCCTGTTCCCGCCGTCAGTGCAGTTTTTTAAGAAATGTCATCCTGTGTATGGGGCACGGGCCATACTTCCGGAGCGCCTCGTAGTGAAGCTTCGTGCCGTAGCCCTTGTGCCTGTCAAAGCCGTATTCCGGGTACTCCTCCGCCATTTTGTACATGAGGCGATCACGGGTGACCTTTGCAAGGATCGACGCCGCCGCGATGGAGGCGGACTTTCCGTCGCCTCCCACGATGCATTTCGCGTTGAAGTGTATCCCCTTAACCGTATTGCCGTCCACAAGAGCCAGCTCCGGCTTGGGGTCAAGCTGTTCTATCGCCCGATTCATGGCGACGAAGGTGGCGTTCAGTATGTTCAGCTCGTCGATCTCACCGTGATCGGCAAAGGCGATGCCGTAACTTACGGCACATCCGGTTATAACATCGTAGAGGGCTTCCCTGCGCTTCTCCGTAAGCTTTTTGGAGTCGTTCAGCCCCGGGATGTCTATCCCTACCGGCAAGATCACCGCCGCAGCGCACACCGGCCCCGCCAGCGGTCCTCTCCCTGCCTCGTCAACGCCGCAGATAAGTCCCACGCCGCCGTCATGCAGGCCGTTCTCTATCGTCCAGAGCCCCGTCATTCCGGTCTCTCCAGGGTTATCCTGCCCAGCTTGCCTCCTCTGAACTCATCCAGCAGCACCGCCGCCATACGCTCAAGGTCATACTCACCGCCGGATATCAGGAATCCGCGCTTTTTCGCCGCAGCTTCCAGAAGGTCATAGCCGTTCACATCGGGATCGGGTGTGAATTTGTACCGCTCCTCTATGCGCCGGGGATAATACTCCCTCAGCCGGACCATCAGGTTTGCCGCCAGTGTCACACGATCCATGATCTCGTCCTTGACAG
>JAFRUW010000114.1 GCA_017438675.1 Oscillospiraceae bacterium
ATAAAAAATCCACCGGGGAGCAAACCCGGTGGAATTTTGCGTGTTCGATTATGTACCGTCACTCCGTGAAGTGGATGTGATGGTTTATATGGTCGATGCAGAAGCAGTGGTAGCCGGCGCATTTGGAGCAGTAGCGGAATTCCAGATCGGGGTACTCCGTATCGGTCCTGCCGCAGACGGCGCATTTGTGACGGTAGGGGGCGTCCGCAGTTTCCCGCTGCGCCTTTTTGGACGCCTTGCGGAAGTTCACCGCCTGCCTGGAGTTTCCCAGACGGGTGGTCTTGAACATGTCGATAAAATCACCGGCAAAGAAGAGCAGGAAGTTTGCGATGGCGATGATGGGGAGAAGGTTTACCGGGAAGGTGCCGGTGACTATGCCGATGACGAAAAGCACCGCGTCTGCAATGGCAAGCCATTTCATCTTGACGGGTATGAAGAAGAAAAGGAGCACCCGGGTCTCCGGGAAGAGCATTGCAAAGGCGAAGAACATGGACAGGTTGAGATAGTACGCGTTTATCGCCAGATAGCCGGGGGTGAAAAGCCCGGCGACGAAGGCGTATATCATGGTGCAGAGGACTCCGCAGAGATAGAATATTGTGAATTTTGCGGTGCCCCAGTATTTTTCCAGAGTGGAGCCGATGAAATAGTAGAAATACAGGGATATGGCGAACCACAGAAGCCCGCTCGACGTGGGGATGAACACGAATGCGATAAGCCGCCAGATCTGCCCCTTCAGTATAAGGGAGGAGTTGAAGTACAGATAGTACATAAATGTGCCTGTGGTGTCCATCATACTTATGATGTAAACAAGCACGTTGCCGATTATCACATACAGCATAAGGTTCTTTATGCCGAAGTTGGGATGAGTAAAGCTGAACCGGTCAACAGCGCGCCTGAAAGTTTTCAAGTCATTACCTCCTTGAAGTAGAATACTGCCATATATTTTACCCTATTTTTATCCGGTTGTCTACATGTGCGATCCGACCGAATCATATATTATTCGCACTTCCGGGCAAAAAAATTTATTTTCCACTTCCAGTTTAGGCGGAAATATGATAATATAAGATGATAATATAAAAAAACTGAGATTTGCCGGGTTCTTTTCGGCAAACAGCGACAAAATAGGAGTATAACAGCAAATGTCTTACAGAATTTTTACATCCGAATCCGTTACGGAAGGGCATCCCGACAAGGTCTGCGACCAGATCTCCGACGCGGTGCTTGACACCATACTGGCAGAGGACAAGGCGGCAAGAGTCGCCTGCGAGACCATCACCACCACCGGCATGGTCCTCGTTATGGGTGAGATCACCACATCCTGCTATTGCGACATTCCCTCGGTGGTCAGGGAAACGGTTAAAAACATAGGTTATGACCGCCCGGAATACGGCTTTGACTACAAGTCCTGCGCGGTGATGACGACCATTGATGAGCAGAGCCCGGACATCGCCCAGGGCGTCGATTCCGCTTTTGACGACGCGGACGATACCGGCGCCGGAGATCAGGGCATGATGTTCGGCTACGCCTGTGACGATACGCCGGAGCTTATGCCCGTGCCCATCTCTCTGGCTCACAAGCTGACAAAGAGGCTGGCGGCTGTCCGTAAAGCAAGGGAGCTGGATTTCCTCCGCCCCGACGGCAAGGCCCAGGTTTCGGTAAAGTACAACGAACAGGGAATGGCTGAGGGGCTCAGCGCCATCGTCGTGTCCACCCAGCACGATCCGGATATCGGTATCGAAAAGCTGAGGGAGGCCGTGATCGAAACGGTGGTAAAGCCTGTTATCCCGGCGGGCTTCATAGATCGGGACACAAAGATATACGTTAACCCCACAGGCAGATTCGTTATCGGCGGCCCGGTGGGCGACTCCGGCCTTACGGGAAGAAAGATCATTGTGGACACCTACGGCGGCTGGGCAAGCCACGGCGGCGGAGCCTATTCGGGCAAGGACCCCACAAAGGTGGACCGCTCCGCCTCCTATATGGCGAGATACGTGGCGAAGAACATCGTGGCGGCTGGCTTTGCAAGAAAGTGCCAGATCGAGGTGGCTTACGCCATCGGCGTGGCGAGACCGGTAAGCGTCATGGCGGAGACCTTCGGCACCGGGATCATCCCCGACGACAGGCTGGCGTCCCTTGTTGAAGAGGCCTTCGACCTGAGACCGAAGAAGATAATCGAAAAGCTTGACCTGCTGGAGACAAAGTATCTGCCTACGGCGTCCTACGGCCATTTCGGCAGGCTGGACCTCGACCTCCCCTGGGAGAGGACGGATATGGCGGAACAGCTTAAATCCATGATCTGACGGTGAGAATATGAAGGATAATTATAACCGCCGGGGTCCGGTGAAGCGCCATGTGGACCCATACAAAGTGAGAGAAGGCTCCGATGAGGATGAGATGATCGGCGGCGTCATCGAAGGGCGCAACGCCGTAATCGAAGCGCTGAGAGCCGGGCGGGCAATCGATAAGATATATATAGCCAAGGGTGAGACCGACGCTGCCCTGGGGCACATTGCCTCCAGGGCAAGGGATGCCGGCGCCGTGGTGGTGGACGCGGACAGGCATAAGCTGGACGCCATGAGCCAGACCGGCTCCCATCAGGGGGTAATCGCCCTTGCAGCCGTGAAGGAATACTCCACGGTGGAGGACATTTTAAGCATCGCCGAAGAGCGGGGTGAGGATCCCTTTATCGTGATATGCGACGAGATTTCCGATCCCCACAATCTTGGCGCCATAATCAGGACTGCCGACGCCGCAGGCGTCCACGGCGTTGTTATTCCCAAACGGAGAAGTGCCGGTGTTACCGCCATCGTGGCAAAAACATCCGCCGGGGCGGTGGAGCATGTGGCTGTTGCCAGAGTGCCGAATATTACCGCCGCCATAAAAGAGCTCAAAAAGCGGGGCGTGTGGGTCTACGGCACGGCGGCAGACGGGGCAAGCGAAATGTGGGAGACCGATCTCACCGGGCCCATTGCCGTCGTTATCGGCTCCGAGGGGGACGGCATGAGCCGCCTTGTATCGGAGAGCTGCGATTTCAAGGTGAGCATACCCATGCACGGCCGGGTCTCGTCGCTGAACGCCTCGGTTTCCGCCGCGGTGGTAATGTATGAGGTGCTTCGCCAGAGGGGCGGCAAACACTCATAATTATGAGGATTCTTACATGAACAACAAAGATTCCAAATACAATGATTATAACGGCGATCCCAACGGCTTTGACAGCGGGGATAACCTGATGGATATGCTGGATGAAAACCTTGAGGAATTCGACAGCGAGCATTTTCACGAGTTTTTCACCTACGCCGGGGATAACTACCGGGAGGAGTTCGGCCCGGAGGCGGAGGAAACCGTGGAGCGGGGCCGGGTCCGTGAACGGAAAAAGAAACGGTCCCTGCTGTCGGCGTTCTTCTATCTCATCGGTCAGCGGATAAAGAGCAGGCGCATCCGGAAGCTTGACGCCGCAGTACCGGCCGATCCGGTGATCCGCGAGCCGAAGAACATCCCTAAGGAAGCCGCAAAATACTCAAGGCCCCTGGGTTCCATGGTATGGAGAAGCCGCATTGCCCTTGTAATATGCGCAATGATGATCTACCTGACCCTGAGCTTTACGATTTCAGGCCGGGCGGCAGTTATTGAGAACAACAGCTTCCTGCTGGTCAGCGTTCTTATGATAATGCAGCTTGTGACCATGCTCCTGTGCCTTGAGGTGCCCATTACAGGCATAATCTCGGCGGCAAGGGGTGAGCCGGGGGCGGAGACCCTCATTACCGCGTCGTTTATCTTCACATTTACGGACAGTGCAGTAAAGCTGCTTACGGGGGATATGAGTCAGGGACTGCCCTTTTCGGCTGTATCGGCCCTTTCGGCGGTGTTCGGTCTCAGAGGAATGATGTATTACAATTCCGCTGTCCGGGATTCCCTCAGGGTGCTGTCAAAGGTCAAATCCCCCTGGGGACTTGTGGCCGACAGGGAAAGCGTTGAGGACAGGGTGGTGCTCCGCAGAGTGCCCTATTCCACCGACGGGTTTTACAGAAACCTTATGGGCAGGGACATTTGCGAGCACGTCTATTACTACGCGGGGCTGTTAATGCCCATTGCGGCCCTTGTGCTTGCCCTGCTGTCAACGGTGGCGAAGGGCAGAAGCGAGGACTTTTTCCACGCTCTTGCTGCCCTTATGACTGCTGCCGCGTCATTTTCCTGCATGTCGGCCTATTCAATGCCCTTCAGTATCATATCGTCCCTTTCGAGAAAAAACGGCTGTGCCGTTGCAGGCTGGGCAGGGGCGGACAAGCTCTTTGACATTGACGGCATTCTCATTACCGACAAGGACCTTTTCCCCAAGGGCACCCAGACTGTTGCGGGTGTCCGTCTGGTGGGAAATATGAGCCGGTATAAGGCGGCGGAATACGCCGGAAGCCTCACCGCCGTGTCCGGATCGGCTCTGGCGGAGCCCTTCAGGGCGCTCATGGATGAAGAGGGCGCCTCGGCTGTGGATGTAGCGGAGTTTTCAAGCTATGACGGAGGCGGAATCGGCGGCGTTGTCCGGGGAGAAAGCGCAATGCTGGGGACGGCGGGCTTTATGACCACGATGGGCGTAAGGCTTCCCGAGGATGTTCCCTCCGGGCGGATAATCTATCTGTCGGTGAACAGCCGTATCGCCGCCATGTTCGCGGTGAAATACAAGGCCGCCGACAAGGTGAGAAGGTGTCTCGGCGAGCTTAAGAATACAAAGCTCACGCTGCTCTTTGCCCTTAAGGACTTCAATGCCGAGCCCAGGATGCTGGAGAAAAAGTTCGGCATACAGCTCACAGGTGCCGAATACATACCTCTTGAGGACTGCTACCGGATATCCCGGGAGGAAGCCGAAACAGGGGACACAGTGGGGATAATGAACAAAAACGGCTTTGTGCCCATGGCAAGGACCGCCGCATACGCCGCAAAGCTGAGGCAAACGGCGATAATATCCACATTTGTGTCGCTTCTGAGCTCCGCGGTGCTGATGTTTATAATCTATTTCATGTGCTCGAAGGGCCCTGTATACTCCGTGACCGTATGGGGAGTCGGTGTTTTCATGCTTGCGTCCTGGCTTATCACGGTTATACTTGCTAATCTGACGAGAAGATGACCTTAAAAAGGCAAAATAGTTATAATATATGTAAAATCGGGAAAACATAGAAATTTCTGTTGTATTTTTATAACAGATAGTGTATAATTTTAAGGTATGGCAAAACCATGTATCTTAATATCCGATCAGCGGTCGGATAATCATGAATATTATCAGGAAGGAAAATTACAAAATGAGCTACGCTACTGACAAAATCCGCAACATTGCTTTACTGGGACACGGAAGCAACGGTAAGACCAGCCTGGCAGAAAGCATCCTGTACATCACAGGCGCTGTTGACAGACTCGGCAAGGTAAACGACGGAAACGCCACCGGCGACTACGATTCCGAAGAAACCAAGCGCAAGATCTCCATCTACACCGCGTCCATGTTCGCGGAGTACAAGAACCACAAGATCAACATCCTTGACACACCGGGCTACTTTGACTTTGCCGGTGAAGTTGTCGAGGCTCTCCGTGTTGCCGACGCGGGCATCATCGTCTGCGGCGCAAAGGACGGTCTCACCGTCGGCGCAGAGAAGGCATGGAAGTACCTTAGCGAGCGCAACCTGCCCAAGGCATTCTACATCTCCAAGATCGACGAGGAAAACGGCGATTTTGAAAGTGCGTACAACGCCCTCCGCGACAAGTTCGGCACCTCCGTCTGCCCCATCATGGTTCCCATCAAGAACGGCGCCAAGGTTGAAGGCGTCATCGACCTGATCCACAACAAGGCTTTCGCCTTTGACGGCAAGGCAAACAAGGAGATCCCCATTCCCGCGGCAATGGCAAGCGAGATCGAGGAGCTCCGCATGGCCATCAATGAGAGCGTTGCCGAGACAGACGAAGAGCTCATGGAGAAGTACTTCGAGGGCGAAGAGTTCACCATGGACGAGATCATCAGAGGCCTCAAGGCCGGCCTCCGCGACCACTCCCTGTGCCCCGTATTCTGCGGCAGCGCAATGAGCGGCGTAGGCACAATCAACATGCTGGACACCATCGTAAGCCTGTTCCCCTCTCCCCTGGAGAGCCGCAAGGAGCTGGATGCTGACGGCAACGAAATCAAGGTCGATCCCAACGGCTCCACAGTCGCTATCGTATACAAGACACTGTCCGACCAGTACGGCAAGTTCAGCTTCTTCAAGGTACTTTCCGGCAAGGTAACATCC
>JAFRUW010000115.1 GCA_017438675.1 Oscillospiraceae bacterium
GAAACAGCTTTTAAAAGTTGACATCATAATTCTGACCCATTTCACGTATTTGCGGATTTATCCGGTATACTATCCTTATCCAAATCCTGCAGGGTTTATTACAGATTAAAACGTATTGACCGACAAGGCCGGTCAATACGTTTAAGACACATAACCGATAGTTTAAGCAAAGTGCGATTCCTTAAGCGTCAGCTTATTTGGAATTGAAAATCTTAAAGATGGTGTCGAAGGGATCTTCCTCATCATCATCGGAGCCGCCGGGAATATCATCGTCAATGACCGGAGCGGCAGCGGGAGCCTCATTGCGCGCAGGTGCCGGCTTCCTTGCTGCGGAAGCGTCGGAGTAAACGTTCCTTGACCTTCTTCTGGGAGCTTCGGACTTGTCCTTCTTATCGTCAAACCTTGTTGCGATAACGGTGACGCGGATCTCGTCATCCATGGTGTCGTCAAACGCGGCGCCAAAGATGATGTTCGCATCGGGATGAGCGGCCTGCTGAACGAGGCTTGCGGCAGTCTCAACATCGTCAAGACCGATGTCATAGGAACCGGTGATGTTGACGAGAACGCCTCTTGCGCCGTTGATGGAGGTCTCCATAAGGGGACTGGAAACAGCGGCCTTGGCAGCCTCTTCCGCCTTGCCCTTGCCGGCGGCATGGCCGACGCCCATGTGAGCGTAGCCGGAATCCTTCATAATTGCGGATACATCGGCGAAGTCAAGATTGATGAAGCCTGTGTACTTGATAAGCTCTGAGATGCTGGTGCATGCCTGAAGCAGTACATCGTCGGCGATCTCAAAGGCGTTGGCAAAGGTGAGCTTCTGATCCGTTGCATGCTTTAAACGGTCATTGGGAATGATCAGCAGAGAATCGACCTTGCCCAGAAGGTTCCTGATGCCTTCGTCAGCCTGATCCATTCTTCTCTTGCCCTCAAAGCTGAAGGGCTTCGTTACAACAGCAACTGTGAGCACGCCCGCTTCTCTGGCGATATCGGCGATGATCGGAGTTGCGCCCGTACCTGTGCCGCCGCCCATGCCTGCAGCAAGGAATACCATGTCGGCATCCTCAAGAACCTTGGCAATATTGTTGCGGCTTTCCTCGGCGGCCTTTTTGCCGATCTCGGGGTTCGCGCCGGCGCCCTGACCGTGAGTCAGCTTCTCGCCTATCTGGATCTTCTGACTTGCATTGGAAACGGCAAGAGCCGGCTTGTCGGTATTTATCGCAATCAGCTCAACGCCCTGGGTGCCTGTCTTAACCATTCTGTTTACTACATTGTTGCCTGCGCCGCCTATACCGACGACCTTGATGGTGACAACATTGTCCGGTCCGCTTTCAACTGTAAACGACATATATCTTCCTCCTGTATCATGGCGGGCCGCCTGTTCGCCGACCCACAGTAATCCACTTTTACGCCCATATATTTTATATCGAAAATCATCTCAGGTCAATAGATATTAGGTAAAAAATCAAAAATTTATCTTTTACCGATCCTTAGGCAAACCGAAAAGGGTATTTCCGTCATATCAAAGTAAAACAATACGGGCGTTTTTCGGGGTTTTTCCCGATTTTTGGAGAAAAAAGTAAAAATGCGCCGCAGTTTACTGTCAGGCCGGGATAAAATGCACCGTCCCATCCCCCGAGAAGCCCAGAGTGCCCTCCGCATTGCTTCCGATACGGCCGATTACCTCTATGATCTTGTCAAGTTTCCCGGTTCCGGAGGCGCCGTCCCCGTAGTTTACAGTAAGCCTTCCGTCGTAGTCAAAGGTGATGTTCGCAATGCTGTTGATATTCAGTTCGCTGATCTTCTCCTGAATGTTCCTGTTCTGCATCGCCCTGAGAAGCTCCGTCAGGTAGCCCAGCTTCGTATCGTTGTCGGCGGTGATTTTTTGGCCCACAGAGGGGTCGGTGATCTCAAGGCCGGTTACTTTGATAACACGGGCCGCGCCGTTTTCATCCGTCTGCTCCAGCACCTTGCCCTCGGCGTCGATTATCCACCAGGAGCTGCCGCATTCTATGGCCGCGATGGCCACGCTTTCGTTAAGCTGGATCTCCACCGTAGAGGGGTAATCCACGATGATGTGTACGTCGTTGGCGTATGCCAGCCTGTTAATGATCCTCGCCCCTGTCTTTGAGGCGCTGAAAAACACAAGATTATCGCCCCTGGCAATATCCGCCGCCTGAATGATCTCCTCCTCGGTGTACAGGTTATTGCCGGTGATCACGATATCCGTGATCCTGAACAGGCAGCACAGTCCCAATACGAGAGCCGCAAGAAACAGCAGTATCGTCAGCGGAACATATCGAAAGGACTTGCTCTTGTTTGAGCGTCTTTTCCGTATTGAATACTCAGCCATTTCCTCACTCCTTCGTATAATTTATCGGTATTATTGTGTATTCTCCGTTCTGACAATGTCCGCCCCCACGGAGGCAAGGGCTTCCTCTATCTTCTCGTATCCCCTGTCGATATGATGAAGCTTTGATATCTCGCTTGTGCCTTCCGCGCCGAGAGATGCCACAACAAGGGCGGCGCCCCCTCTCAGATCGGTGCTTGTTACCGGCGCCGCGCTGAGGCTCTTTACGCCGCTGACCATGGCGATCCTGTCCTCTACCCTGATATCCGCGCCCATGCGTCTCAGTTCCCCCACATGGCGGTACCTGTTTCTGAATATGTTCTCAACAAAGGCGGTTGTTCCCTCAGCTTTCAGGCACGCAGCCATCAGGGGCGGCTGTGCGTCTGTGGGAAAGCCGGGATAGGGTCTTGTAATAACGGGCTTTAAGGCCTTAAGCTTATCCTCAGCCCTTATGTATATGTCATTGTCACCGGGGATCACCACGCAGCCCATTTCACACAGGGCGTCCGTGACCGTTTCAAGATGGCGCGGTATCACTCCCGTGACCTTCATCCTGCCGCCGGCAATTGCGGCGCAGCACAGATACGTGGCGGCAACTATCCTGTCCGGTATGACCTTGTGTTCCGCGGAACAGCCGAAGTCGCTGCCCTCCACGGTGATGATCGATGAGCCTGCTCCCCGGACTTTTGCGCCGATCTTGTTGAGGTATCTCTGGAGATCCCAGATCTCCGGCTCTCTCGCAGCGTTTGTTATAACAGTCGTTCCCCGGCACCTTGAGGATGCCAGCATACTGTTCTCCGTGGCTCCGACACTGGGTATGGGAAGATCGATGCGACAGCCTGTGAGCCGCCTTCCTTTGCACACGATGTTGCCGTTTTCCTCAGATATCTCCGCACCAAGAGCTCTCAGAGCGGAAAGGTGCAGATCGATGGGCCTCGGGCCAAGCTCGCATCCTCCAGGCATTGAAAGCACCGCCTCCCCTGCCCTTGCAAGGATGGCGCCCAGAAAAATCACCGACGAACGCATTTCCCGCATAAGCTTGTCGGGAATGTCAAACCGGTTCATTTCCCTGGAATCGACACAGACCGTGTCATCCTCCCGGGTCACCCGGCAGCCCAGCCGTCTGAGGATCTTTATGGCCGCATTTACATCGGTCAGATCAGGACAGTTGCGGATAACGGTCTCGCTCCGGCTGAGAACAGACGCCGCCAGGATTGGCAGTACGCTGTTCTTTGCTCCGTGGACATTTATGACGCCGTCCAGACGACCTCCTCCGTTTACGCGCAGTATACTCATAGTATTCCCCCGAAATCATTGCTTTTATAGGTCATACTATGCGTATATCCGTCCGTTAGTTAATGAGGGATACGATTATGTCTCCTATGACGGAAGCGCTGTTGTCCACTCCCAGGCTTCTGGCTCCCCTGCCCATCTTATCGAGCATTGCGGAATTCCTTGTCATGTCCATGACAGCGTCGTACATTTTTTTGCCGCTGCATTCCGATTCCAGCAGCACCCTTGCGCCGCCGTTTTTCTCCACCTGACGGGCGTTTTTCTCCTGATGATTGTCCGTAACATTGGGGGACGGCACAAGGATGGAGGGTTTGCCCATCATGGTTAGCTCCGCAATGGTGGAGGCACCGGCCCGGCACATGATGAGGTCAGCCGCCGTCATCACCGTGCCCATATCGTCAATGTATGGCCTCAGATCCACATTGCCGGGAATATGGTCGATGCCCTTTGCTTTAAGGGCGTCTTTGAGCTTTTTGAGTCCGGCTTCACCGCCGCCGGTGGCGTGTATATGGTTGAAGGCGCCCGTTCTGCAGTTCTCTGCAATGAAATCGGCCATGTAGCCGTTCATTACCGCAGCACCGAGAGAGCCCCAGAAGGAAACTATAAGAGGTCTTAAGTCAACACCCAGCTTTTCCCGGGCCTCTTTCTTTGTGAGGGCGGTAAAGTCCTGCCTTACGGGTGTGCCGGTGACGACCACGTTGTCCTGCCGCTTGTAGTACTTCTTCACGTCGGGAAACGCCACCATCATTTTGTCCACCTTCTGGGACAGCATTCTGGTGGTCATGCCCGGAAGGGCGTTTGACTCATGGAGGGCCGTGGGTATGCCCATCTTCACAGCCTTTTTAAGTACGGGATAGCACACGTATCCCCCTGTGCCGATGACCGCGTCGGGCCTGAACCTTTTAATGATCCTTCCGGACTGGACCGAGGATACCACCAGGTTCTTCGCCGTTATAAGGTTCGCCTTTATCTGCTTCGGTTTAAAGCCTCTGGCAAAGCCTGTGATGGTCACGTATTCCAGATCGTAGCCGGCGCCGCCGATAAGCTTGCTTTCAAGCTCTCTGCCTGTACCGACAAACAGGAACCCGGCGTCTTTATATCTTTTTTTAAGTTCACCGGCGATGGCAAGGGCCGGATTGATATGTCCCGCCGTTCCGCCGCAAACAAGTAAAAACCGCATTGTTATGCTTCCTTTCTCTCTGTGAGACCGCCGTATTCCTCTTCGGCGTCCTTGAGCCTGTTCCTCGCCCGCTTTAAGGGTATCTCCCTGGAAACCGAAAGGACTATGCCCATTTCCAGCATCTGTATAAGCAGCGCCGTTCCGCCGTAGCTGAAAAACGGCAGCGAGATGCCAGTACACGGCACCAGATTCGTAACAACCGCCACATTCAGGAACACCTGTATTGCAAGGAGACTTGTTATCCCGGTGACCGCCAGGGAGCTGTATTTATTCCTTGCGTGAAGTGCTATCCAGTAGCCTCTGATTATGAGCAGCGCAAAGAGTATAAGCACAAGCACAGCTCCCACAAAGCCGAGCTCCTCACAGAGAACCGCAAATATAAAGTCGTTGTGTTCTTCGGGAAGATACAGGTACTTCTGCCTCCCCTGCCCGATCCCCAGTCCGAGGAAGCCGCCGGAACCTACGGCGTACAGCGACTGGACTATCTGCCAGCCGTCGCCCTGCAAATCGGAAAACGGGTCCCGCCAGGAGTTTATCCTGTCCATGGCGTAGCCCATGCCACCGATGACGACCGCGCCCACAAGGCCCACGACAACTGCCATAATGGCAAACCACCTGAGTCTCGTTCCCCCGGCAAACATCATGATGCCGCCCACGGCGATGATGATTATGGCCGCGGAAAGATGGGGTTCAAGATACAGAAGGCCGACCATAAGCACAAGGATTATGCCGAAGGGCAGAACGCCGTACTTGAAGGTCTTCATCTTCTCTTCTCCGAAAACGCAGATCATGGTGGCAAAGGACAGTATCACCGCCAGCTTTGCGATCTCCGACGGCTGAAAGGTGGTGACCTTCAGGTCGATCCATCTTTTTGCGCCGTTGACCCTTGTGCCGATAAATGGAACCGCCATAAGGAGCAGCACGGACGCCAGCAGCAGCAGCATCGAATACTTCTGCACCAGACTCATCCTGATGCGGGAGGTCACATACATCACCAATATACCGAAAGCGGCAAATCCCGCCTGCCTTAAAAACAGTCCCGTGGGTTTGCCGTTGGCAAAATAGGCTCTGGCAAAGCTTGCGGAAAGAACCATCAAAACACCGATAGTGAGGATCACTATGGTAAGGAAGAGGAAGGGAACGTCCATCGCGCCTCTGGTATCAGAGCGTTCTTTCGTCTTGCTCTTATTCTTTTTTAAGGGCCGGGCTCTCCTTACGGGAGTGCCTTCAAGACTTCTTTCCATAATTCGTTACCTTCCTTCAGGGGAGACATGTCAGATCACATACCTGTTGAACAGTCCGAGATATGAGATAACCGCAAATACTGCGGACACCGCGGAAAACACCGCGAACAGCTTATACTCGCTCCAGCCGCACATCTCAAAGTGATGGTGGAGGGGCGCCATTTTGAAGATCCTCTTGCCGTGGGTGAGCTTGAAATAAGCCACCTGAATGATGTCTGAAAGCGTCTCCACGATATAGACGATGCCCAGCGGGATGAGGATCAGGGGCGCGTCAAGTGCAAACGCCAGAGCGCATACGGCTCCGCCCAGAAACAGGGAACCGGTATCGCCCATGAACACCTTCGCGGGATGGAAATTGAAAATGAGAAAAGCAGCAAGTCCTCCGGCGAGAGCCGCCGCGAACACGCCGACGGAAACATAGCCCCAGACAACAGCCACCGCCGCATAGCAAAGCGCCACAGGGATGGACACGCCGGTGACAAGCCCGTCAACGCCGTCGGTGATATTCACCGCGTTAACGGTGCCGACTATGATAAACGCCGCAAGGATATAATACAGCCAGTCAGGCATGATTATTGTCGTATTGAAAAACGGAATGTAAAGATTGGGGCTTATGTGACCGGTGACCCTGAGGATGACGATAAGTACCACTGCCACGCCGAGCTGAAGCGCGAACTTCTGCAGGGCGGTGAGACCCAGGTTCTGCTTTTTCTTCAGCTTCTCATAATCGTCAAAGAATCCGATGGCGGCATAAACCAGGGCAAAGCCCAGAATGATGAGGAAGATGAAATTCCCCTTCGCCATATCGCCGAATGTGAAGAATATGCCGGACGTCACTCCGGCGATGAACATGAGGCCGCCCATGGTGGGTGTGCCCTGCTTGGACTTGTGCCACACGGGGCCGTCCTCACGGATGGACTGACCGGCCTTCATTCTTCTGAGGGCGGGAACGAGGATCCTGCCGACAAAATAAGTCACCGCAAAGGACAGGGCGAAAGCCAAAAGTACTCTGATAATCATTTGTTCTACCTACTTTTTTAATATATTTGCCTTGAACTCAGCTATTATAGTAAAGGACGCATTGTTCCGCAAGAGCAGATTTTAATAAAAACATCCCTCGCCGTGCGTCCTTCCCCGTCATTTTACTTAAGTTCGTCAAGATACTCTCTCACCACTTCACGTTCGTCAAAGTGGTTTTTCGTTTTGCCGATGATCTGGTACGTCTCATGGCCTTTTCCGGCAAGAACAATTATGTCTCCGGGCTCGTGGTGCTTTATTGCCCAGCCGATGGCCTCCCTGCGGTTTTCGATGACCTTGCAGGCTCTGGTGTTCTTTATCCCCGCCAGAATGTCGTCGATGATCGCCCGGGGCTCCTCTGTTCTGGGATTATCCGACGTTATAATGGCAAGATCCGCCATTTCGGAGGCGATCTTTCCCATGA
>JAFRUW010000116.1 GCA_017438675.1 Oscillospiraceae bacterium
ACATGGAGCGGTACCAGAACGCGGTGCTCGGCTTTTTCAGAAAGCACGACGGAACTAAAACGGAATAAGCAAATAAAAAGGAGAGGGCAAAACCCTCTCCTTTATCTGTTTACAATATGTTTATTTGATGTTTTTATACGCGTTCACAATGATGTCCACACACTCTTCGATGCCGAGAACGGAGCTGTCAAGGGAGATGTGGTAATTCTGGAGATCGCCGAAATTGCGGCCTGTGTAGTGCTTGTAATAGGCCTTGCGGCGTTCGTCCTTCTCCTTCATGCGCTTTTCGGGGCTGTCCGGCCTCTCGCCGTACTGCTCCACGATCCGCCTTGCGCGGAAGTCCTTATCGGCATGGATAAAGGTATTGAGGCAGTCCTTCCTGTCCCGGAGGATATAATCAGAGCAGCGCCCCAGAATGACGCACCTCTCCTTTTCCGCAAGATCCTTGATGACGTTGTTCTGGGCGATATAGATCTGATCCGCCACGGAAAAGCCCCCGGTTGACGAGGAATTCATGACGAGCCCGAACAGGAAGCTGTTGGAATGGCTGGCATACTCACTCTTTTCCCTGACATAGGCCTCATCCAGGCCGCTTTCCTTCGCGATCTTTTCCACCAGCGCTTTGTCATAATAAGCGATGCCCAGTCTGTCCGCAACCTTCTGCGCTACCGTATGGCCGCCGCTGCCGAATTCTCTGCTTACAGTGATAATCCTCATTGCCATTTTACAGCCCTCCTTTGAACCGTATCGTCAAAACCCTGCTTCCTTCCTTTACTATTATAACACCGTTTCCGGCATAATGTAACAATTAATTGCGCTTCTTTGAAAAGTTTTTTTGTCGCAAAGCATATAAAAACAGAGCTTCGGTTTGAAGCTCTGTTTTTTCGCGCAGTTATATCTTCTGGATCCTGATGGTGTTTGTGTTGCCGGAGGCGCCGGTCTGGGAGCCGCCGGTAACAACGATGTTGTCGCCGGGCTGGAGCCTGAAGGTATCCCTGGTAATGTTGGTGGCAGCATAGAACAGCACCTCGATAGAAGGGTAAAGATCGCACATCACGGGTGTAACGCCCCAGGACAGGGAGAGCTGATGATATGTCTTTTCGCTCACCGAAAGGGCGATGATGTCCACCGGGGAACGGAAGCGGGAGACCATCATTGCCGTCTTGCCGGAGATTGAGCACACTGCGATGGCCTTGGCGTCCACATCCATGGCGATGCCGCAGATGGAGTGGGAAATGGCGTCCATCTCATTTGCTATATTGAACTCCGTGTTGCGGAAGCGCTTGTTGTAGTGGATATTCTGCTCGGTGTGCTCCGCAATCTTGGCCATGGTCTCGGTGGAGAGGGCCGGGTATTTGCCCGCGGCTGTTTCACCGGAGAGCATAATTGCGCTGGTGCCGTCGTAAACGGCGTTGGCAACGTCGGAAATTTCCGCTCTTGTGGGGCGGGGATTGGTGATCATGGATTCCAGCATTTCGGTGGCGGTGATGACGCGCTTGCCCAACAGGCGGCACTTGGTGATGATCTTCTTCTGAATGGCGGGAAGCTCCTCAAAGGGTATCTCAACGCCCATGTCGCCGCGGCCGATCATAACGCCGTCGCACTCGGCGCAGATGGCATCGATATTGTCGATACCGGCGCGGTTTTCGATCTTGGCAATAAGGCTTACGCTGTTGTCCTTCACATAAGGCCTTATAAACTTCTTTACGTCGATGATATCCTGCTTGCAGGATACGAAGGAGCAGGCGATAAAGTCAACGTCGTTCTCCAGGCCGAAAATGAGGTCGGCCTTGTCCTGTTCGCTTAAGTAGACCTGCTTCAGCACCTTGTTGGGGAAGCTCATGCTCTTTCTGTCTGAGATGACGCCGCCGGCCACCACCTTGCAGATTACATCTCTTTCGGTGACGGCTGTCACGTCAAAGATCAGAAGGCCGTTGTTTACAAGGATCCTGTCGCCCACCTCGATGTCCCTGGGGAGTCCCTTGTAGCTTACAGACACTCTTGTGTTGTCGCCCTCGATATCGTCTATTGTGAATGTGAAGGTGTCGCCCTCTTTTATGGTTTCCCTGACGTTTTTGAACACACCGATGCGGTATTCCGGACCCTTGGTGTCCAGAAGTATACCTATTGGAAGATTCAGCTTTTTGCGGATCTTCTTTATCATCTCGATCCTTCTTTTATGCTCCTCATGGGTGCCGTGGGAAAAGTTCAGCCTCGCCACGTTCATACCCGCAAGGCAAAGCTGCTCCAAAGTCGCCTCATCGGAGCATGCGGGTCCTATGGTGCAAACGATTTTTGTTTTACGCATTGTATTTCCCTCCGCTGTTTGTAATAGCCTTCTGTTGATTTCTTCCGTTCATTAAATTTTAGCATAGCGAAAATCAAAAGTCAACGCAATGGCAGGAAACAAAGCAAAAAATCGACCTCCGCGTATACGGAGGCCGATCTGCATTATTCGGTTATCAGCCCGATTATTCAGCTTCTGCCTCGGGAGCGGCTTCAACAGCCTCAACAGCTTCTTCCACAGCCTCGACTGCGGGAGCGGGACCGGCTTCAGCTACGATCTCGTCAACAGCGTCTGCAGGAGCAGCTTCTTCAACAGGCTGGCTCTGGGGCTCAATAAGAGCGCGGATGGAGAGAGAAACCTTCTTGTTCTCCTCATCGATATCGATGATCTTGGCATCCACAGTCTCACCCTCGGTGAGAACATCGCCCGGCTTGCCGATCCTGCGATCAGCGATCTGGGAAATGTGGATCAGACCGTCAACGCCCTCGATGATCTCGGCAAATGCGCCGAAGGGCATGAGCTTGACTATCTTCACATTGGCTACGTCGCCAACCTTGTAGTTGGAAACAAACTTGACCCAGGGATTATCCTCCGGCTTCTTGTGGCCGAGGGAAATCTTTCTCTTTTCCTTATCGAAGGAAATAACGTATACGTCGATAGGATCGCCGATCTTCAGCACGTCGCTGGGCTGACGAACTCTGCTCCAGCTGAGCTCGGATACGTGAACCATACCGTCGATACCGCCGATGTCGACAAAAGCACCGTAGGATGTAAGGGACTTTACGATACCGTCGTAATGCTTGCCTTCCTCGATGGAAGCCCATACAGCCTCAGCCTTTGCTCTGCGCTCTTCATTCTGGACAGCGCGGATGGAACCGACAACACGTCTTCTTGCCTTGTTGACCTCAGTGATGCGAAGCTTTACCTTCTGCTTCAGAAGGGTGCTCATCGGTGTGTCCTTGGGAAGACCCGTCTGGGATGCGGGGACAAACACGCGAACGCCGCGGCAGGATACAACTACGCCGCCCTTGTTCTCTTCGGTAACATAGCCTTCGACAATGGCCCTGGACTCCTGAGATTCACTGATCTCGTCCCAGGCCTTGACGGAATCCAGACGCTTCTTGGAAAGAGCAACTGTGCCTTCCACATCGTTTACCCGGAGTACATAGCACTCAATTTCGTCGCCGACCTTGACGAGATCCTCAGCCTTGGCATCGGGATTGTCGGTGAGCTCATCAAGGGGTATGTAACCCGAATGCTTTGTCCCAAGATCAACGGAAATCTCTGTCGCGGAAATTGCTGCCACAGTACCGACAACCTTGTCACCGTTGTAAAGTGTCTTAATGGACTTTTCAAGCATTTCAGCAAAGCTCTCATCAGCCATGGCTCCCGCAGTGTTTACCTCCTCCTCGGTGTTTTCTGCGGCTTCGACCGCTGTTACAGTCTTGTTTTCACTCATCTTATGGTAGACCTCCTTTATAATCCACTCGGGAGTTGATGCCCCCGCAGTGATACCTAATTTATCTACGCCGGTAAAATCTACGCCCTCAAGCTCGTTCGCAGTCTCGATAAACAAAACCTTTGGACAAACCTCTCTGCACACATCGCAAAGGTGGCGGCTGTTGGCGCTGTGCCTGCCGCCGATGACGATCATGGCGCCGCATTCGGACGCCAATTGTATCGCCTCATCCTGGCGCTTTGACGTAGCATTACATATTGTATCAAAAATTTCAGTGTTTGTACACTCTTTTTTTATTTTTTTTACACAACTTTCAAAATTTTTTCTGATTCCGGTGGTCTGGGATACCAGTGACACGGGTTTTTCCCTGTTATTTCCCTGATTCAGCCACTTTTCCAGCTCTTCCGGGCCGCTGACGATCACAGGTTCCCTGCAGTAACCGGCAATTGTTTTGACCTCCTGATGGTTCCTGTCACCGAAAATCACCACGGTCCTGCCGGCTTCCGTCGCTTTTGACGCTATCTTGTGTATCTTCTTGACGTCGGGGCAGGTGGCGTCCAGGGCAAAAGCCCCCCGCTCCTCCAGCATTTTGTAGACCTCCGGCGGCACGCCGTGGCTGCGGATAACAACTGTATCACCGGCACTTATCTCATCCCCGTTGTTTATCTGCCGCATACCCATGGATTCCAGCAGGTCGGTGACGCTGGTATTGTGGATGATAGGCCCCAGTGTGGCGCTGTTGGGGCAGTTTTTCGCCGTATCCGTGGCCATCTTTACCGCACGCCTCACGCCGAAACAGAAACCCGCTGATTTTGCCAGAATGACTTCCATATCAGTCCTCTCTCATTCTTTCCCTGATAAGGTCATAAACCATTGCTATGCTCTCTTCCAGGCCGTATTCCGTGGTGTCTATGATAACAGAATCCTCTGCCGGTCTGAGGGGAGCGACGGCCCGCTCGGAATCGTTTTTGTCCCTGTACTGAACGTCCTTCAGAACATCTTCGTAAGTGGTGTCGATCCCCTTTCCACGGAGCTCCAGATACCTCCTCATGGCTCTTTTCTCGGGAGACGCCGTGAGGAAGATCTTAAGATCCGCGTCGGGCAGCACCACGGTACCTATGTCCCGCCCGTCCATAACGGTGCTCTGCTCTCTGGCAAAGCCCCTCTGCAGCTCCAGAAGGAAGCTCCTGACCTCCGGTATCGCGGACACGTCGGAGGCGTAGATGGACACCGCGGGCAGGCGGATTTCGGCGGAAACGTCGTCTCCGTTTAGAATCATCCGCTGGCTTCCGCTTTCGTCGTGAGCTATTTCTATCTTTATCTCGGGGAGAACGGCAATGATGCTCTCCCGGTCCTTTGAATCAATGCCCTTTCTCAGGACATAGAGCCCCACGCTTCTGTATATCGCGCCGGTATCCACATAAATAATGCCGAGCATGTCTGCGGTTATCCTGGCAATGGTGCTCTTGCCTGCTCCGGAAGGGCCGTCAATGGCAATATTGAATTTCCTACTCATACCGCACCTCACTCATGGCCGCCGCGTATGCGGTGCTCCATGCAATCTGCAAATTGTATCCCCCGGTGTAAGCGTCCACATCCAGGATCTCACCGGCGAAATACAGTCCCCGGACAAGCTTTGACTCCATCGTCCCGGGATTCACCTCGTTAACATTGACGCCTCCGGCGGTGACTATCGCCTCATCTATGGGTCTCGGCCCGGTAATATCCAGGCGCAGTCTTTTTATGCTGTCAAGAAGTCTCATCCTCTCCGCCCTCGTAACGGAATGCATCTTCGTTACGGGGGGAATACCGGAGACCTCTATGATCACCGGTATCATGCTCCTGGGCAGAAGATCCCCCAGAGCGTTGATTATATCTTTATTGGAGTATTTTTCAAAATCTCTCAGCAGCCTCAGATCCAGCTTCTTGTCGTCCAGCGCCGGCTTCATGTCGATCTCGGCGTAATAGCCCTTACCGTAATCCCGCATGTGGGCGCTGGCGGAGAGCACAAGGGGCCCGGTCACGCCGAAGTGGGTGAACATCATCTCCCCCAGCTCGGAGTATACCTTCTTCCCGCTGTTTTCGTACACTGTAAAGGTCACGTTTTTAAGTGACAGTCCCGTCATGTCCCGGCAGAAGGTCTGTCTGCATTCCAGCGGAACAAGGGACGGCCTGAGCTCCGTAATTGTGTGGCCCAGTTCCTCCGCCATTCTGTAACCGTCACCGGTGGATCCTGTCATGGGGTATGAGCAGCCGCCGGTGCAGAGAAACACCGCGTCACAGGGGGTCTCCCCCTCCTTCGTCACGACAGACGACACATGACCGTCCTCAGTCCGGATCTCCCTCACAGTCTCATAACGTATCTCAACGCCGCTCTCTTTCATAAAACGCCTGAGGGCGTTCACCACGTCCTCGGCTTTGTCCGACATGGGGAACACCCTGTTCCCCCGCTCGGTTTTAAGCCTTACGCCAAGCCCTTCAAAGAACTCCATTGTGTCCTCAGGGGAAAACCGGTTCAGGCAGCTGTACATGAACCGGCTGTTTGTGGGGATATTGTCCAGCATTTCACGGACGGTGGAGTTGTTGGTGACGTTGCACCTGCCTTTGCCGGTTATGCGGAGTTTTTTCCCGGTGAACCTGTTCTTCTCAAACAGAATCACCCTGTTCCCGTTTTTGGCCGCAAGTCCCGCGGCGAACATGCCCGCCGCACCGCCGCCAATGACGCATATATCAGTTCTCTGCTTTTTCATATACATCGTATTCCGACCAGATGCTCTCAAGCTCCTCAAACTCGGCCACCAGATCCCGGTGAGCCTGATTTGCGGAGGCCACTATCAGGGCGTTAATGAGGCTCATTGGCGCGACGATGGAATCCACTAAGGAGAGCATCTCGCTCTTTGCATAGAGATTGATGTTCGTATACCGGGCGATAAGGGACGATTCCGCGTCGGTGATGCCGATGATCTCCGCTCCCTTGTCCTTGGCGAAGCATATCGCCCTGACCGCGCGCTTGGAATATCTGGGGAAGCTTATGGCGATCATAAGGTCCCCCTCCCTGATGCGAAGGATCTGTTCGAACACCTCGCCGTTGGAGCACTCGTTCACAATCTTCACATTAGGGAACAGCAGGTTCAGATAAAAGCCCATAAAGCTTGCCAGAGCAGCAGAGGAACGGAACCCCATAATGTAGATGTTCTTGGAATTCACAATGGCGTCCACAGCTTTCTGGAACGCATCTCTGTCTATTTCATCAAGGGTCGCCCTGATCCTGTCCACGTCCATGGATAGAACGCTTGTCAGCACGTCGCCGCCGTTTGTAAGCTCCTTGGATACGGCGATACGCTGCACAGTGGTGAGCCTGTATTTGATCATCTCCTGCAGCGCCTTGCGCATGGCGGGATAACCGTCATACCCCAGATCCGCGGCAAAACGGACGACCGTGGACTCGCTGACACCCACGGTGTCCCCCAGCTTGCTGGCGGTCATAAACGCGGCCTTGTCATAGTTTTCAAGTATATATGCAGATATTTTTCTCTGTCCCTTGGAGAAGGATTTGGAAGCCGAACTGATAACAGACAGAACGTCTCTGTTCATGGCTGCACCTCCTGAATAGTGGCAATATGAATAATACGCTTCAAATCGAATCTGCGATTCGACTTAAATCTTTGCGCCGCGCACTCGCTGCGCTCGCACACCTGCGGCTTTCCCGTATGTATTTAACCGGCGAAGGAGCGAAACTCTGCGAGGCTTATTGGCTGTCCACAAGCAGAATATGAATACGCAAATTCATTTTCACTATTATTCTATCATATATTTGGAGAATTGCAATATAAAAATGCAATTTTTGAATAATAGAATTGCATTTTTTGTTACAGGTCCCTGATCCCCCGGATTTCCTCTTCCGTGAGATACCGCCACCTGCCCGGCTCGAGACTGCCGAGACTGACGGGGCCCACTGACATTCTTTTAAGCGTCAGGACCTCCAGTCCAACAGCGGCGCACATCTTGCGTATCTGCCTGTTCCTGCCCTCGTGGATCGTAATGCGAAGGGTGCCGGGGGCGGTCAGCTCCACCTTCGGCGGCCTGATTCGATATCCGTCTATCACCATGGGCGCCCTGAGTTTTTCCGCCGCCCTCTCCGCGTCGCCATGAACGGTGACGAGATATGTCTTTTCCTTGTTCCCCGAGGGATGGGCAGCTTTGTTCGCAAAATCGCCGTCGTTTGTCATGAGGAGCAGCCCTTCGGAATCCCAGTCAAGCCTGCCCACCGGGTACACTCTTGTTCCCACGTCCCGGGTCAGGTCGGCCACCGTGGGTCTCCCTTTCTCGTCCTTCATTGTGGTGATGTATCCCCTGGGCTTGTTCAGCATTATGTAAACAAGACCTCCCCTTTCGGGAAGTCCTGTTCCGCTCACTGTGATGATGTCTCTATCGGGGTCGGCCTTGTCGCCCACCCCGGCAACGATTCCGTTCACAGTGACCAGACCGGCCTCTATCAGCTCCTCAGCCTTCCTGCGGGAGGCGACGCCTCTGGCGGACAGTATTTTTTGAAGTCTTTCTTCCATATTCAGCTCCCGTAATAACCGTATTTGTTGAGATGATTCTCCACAAGGCCCTTGATCCTGTCCAGAATGGCGTCAAGAATGCCCTGCTCACCGGGCTTTTCACGCCTGACGCCTTCCGAAAACACAAGCTCGGCCTCTCCCGCCTTTTTGCCGTTTATCGACCAGTACAGGGTACCCGCCCTGTCGCCCTCTTTAAAACCTGCGTAGACGAACCGCGGCAGCTCCGCGTACACCGTCACCTTATCATCCTTTGAAACAAGCTTTGATACCGATTCCCCGGCCTTCACTGTCACGAAGGACCTGTCGCCTCCGGAAATCACCGGTATATCGATCCCATCAGCCTCACAGTCGATGATCTTAACCCTCTTGTACTCGCTGAAGGCCCTGTCGTAGAGGGCGATATGGTCGTCCCAGTCGTCGGGGTCGTCAAGCGTTACGCAGATAAGGCGCAGGCCGTCCCTTTCGCAGCAGGATACAAGGGTACGTCCTGCGGCCTTGGTGTAACCCGTTTTCACGCCGATGACACCGTCGTACATCCACAAGAGTTTGTTGTGGTTCTTATAGGTGACGCCGCCGATTGTCACGCTTTTTGTGGATACGATCCGGGCGAAATCCTCATTCTTCATGGCCGCGGTGGCTATGATCGCCATATCCCGGGCTGTGGAATAATGCTTCTCGTCGGAGAGCCCGTGGGGATTGGCAAAGGACGTGTTCACCGCTCCCAGCTCCTCGGCCTTTTCGTTCATAAGCTCCGTAAAGCGGGCCTCGTCTCCGCCTATATGGATAGCCACGGCGGAAGCGGCGTCGTTGCCGGAGACCAGCATCATACCGTAGATAAGCTCCTCCAGCCGAATCCTGTCCCCGGCCTTCAGATACATGGAAGTCCCCTCGATATCCTGGGACTCGTCAGTTATCTTCACTTCATCATCGGTATTGCCCCGCTCCAGCGCCACCAGCGCCGTCATGATCTTTGTAATACTGGCGATGGCCATGCGTCTGTCCTCCGCCTCGCTGTAAAGGGTCTCCCCGGTGTCCGCGTCAACAACCGTATAGCTCTCCGCGCTCAGGGCCTTTGCCCTTACGGGAGAGAAGATGAGCATCGCCGTCAGTATTAAACAAACAGTTTTTTTCAAAATTAAGCACCACCAGTTTTAGATTGGCAGTGCTTATTATTGTCTGATTGAGAATCAAATATCCTCTTTTGTATCTTTTCCTTTGAACATCCCGGATATCTTGTCGATCATATCCGGCACGGCGTCCACCAGCTTGTCCACCGGTGTGTCGGAGGGCGAAACGCTCATGATCCGCACATTGTCGTCCTTCACCACAACGAATGCCACAGGCGCGATCTTGACGCCGGCGCCGCTGCCGCCGCCGAAGCCCTTGTCCTGACCCTGCTGTTTTGCCTGCATGTCCGATCCGCCGGAGGCGAAGCCGAAGCTGACCTTGGAGATGGGGATGAGGGTCATGCCCGCCGCATCGATGGGCTGACCGATGATGGTGTTCACGTCCACCATTTCCCTGATCTTCTGCATTGTGGTTTCCATCAGTTCTCCGATAGGATGATTGTCCATTTTGTCACCATTCCTTTCAATATAAAACTATTTGCCGCTGCTTTTTAACTTCAAAAAACCTATAAACGCGGATACACCCACATACAGTATCTGCCACAGGAACATGCCCAATGCGGCGTCAAGCTCTATAACAGGCTTCTCGATTTCAAAATCCGCGTTAACCTTCACGTCATGGCTTCTGACCTTAAATGCCTCGCATATCCTGGGGAGCAGTACGCCCACCGCGGCGCACACTCTTCCGTACTGAAGGGCTGTGTCACCGGGGTCTTTGCTCCCGGCGGTGTAGCGCAGGTTCAGCTTAGTGACGGTGATCTTCCGTTTAAGCTTCCCAGCCGCGTCAAGCACCAGGTCAACAAGCTCCCTGACCCCCGGCCTGTGCCCGGGGCCTTTTTTCTTCCGCTTCTTTTCGGAAGCATCTGTTTTCTTGCCTTTTTTGTCCTTTTTCGGCTTTTTCTTCCTGCGCCTTACGGGATAAACCCTGAATCTTATAAAGAACACCCTGGCGTATACGGTGAGCTGTGAATCCGAAAACCTGACCTCAACGCCAAGCCATATCATGGCAAGGAGGAAAAGCACAAGGATGACGATCAAAGCGGGAATCATTGTTCCTTACTCCTCTCGGGGCAGATCGGCATTATCCGGACCGTCAAACAGGTTCCCGACGATCTCCGGCTCCGGCGCTGACTCCGCTTCCGCTTTTTCGCCCTTTTCGCCGCTTTCAGGAAGGGTGGGCAGATCCTTTACGGAGCTGAGTCCGAAAACCCTCAGGAAGTCCTTGGTGGTGCCGTACAGCACCGGGCGTCCGGGAACCTGAAGTCTGCCCTGCTGCTCAATGAAGCCGCGGTCGCACAGGACCTTGACGCTGTAATCGCTGTCAACGCCCCTTATCTGCTCTATGACCGCTTTTGTCACCGGCTGATAGTAGGCCACTATCGCCAGAACCTCAAGGCAGGATTTGCTCAGCTTCGGGGGCTTCCGCTCCTCAAGAGCCAGCCGGATATAGTCTGCGTATTCCGGGGCAGAGCAGAGCTGGGCACTGTCCTCCAGTCTTAACAGCCTTATCCCGCTGCCCGGTCCGTTCAGCCTCTCTGCAATATGCTCTATTCCATCCGCCACGGTTTCCTCCTCCACAGCAAGGACCGCCGCGATACGCTTTATATCGACCGGCTCCCCCGCCGCGAATAGTATTCCCTCAATGGCGGCTTCTATATCATGAATTTCCATCTTTTCGGAAAATCCTTTCAGTTTCTTTCAAATCAAACCTGCTTTTTGAAACTATGCGAGGCTGTTAAACGACTGTTCCCCGTCTTCTTCAGCAGTTTCTTCCGGCTCGTCCCCCGGGACTTCGCCCAGGGCGACGCTGAGATCGTCCTCATTGCCGATTATCACGATTGCGCCGGATTTGCACAGCTCAAGAACCGAGATAAATGTCGCCACAATCTCCGATCTGCTCCTCGCCATATACAGCAGGCTGTCAAGGCTCATAACTCCGTTGTCGTGAAGCCCCTTCAGTATCTCCGCCGTCTTCCGCGTTACGGAAAATACGATGGGCGTGGGGATAAGCCGCCTGTGATCCTCCGTGGGCGGGGCCTGATTTGTCTCGGTGAGCGCCCTGTCCAGAGCCTCAAGGAGGTCCCCCGGCACATGCTGATATGCGTAGATGAACTTCGGCGGCAGCGTCTCCTGCTTCTTTACGAAGGTGCCTCCCCCGCGGCTGAACATGTTCTCAAGCCACTGGGAAACTTCTTTTATCTGGCTGTACTTGTCCTTGTTCTGAAGGGCGGCAAGAGAGCTTTTCAGCTCTTCCAGCTCGTTAATCTCTTCCTCCTCGGAGGAACGCAGAACGGTTCTGGCTTTTATGTAAACCAAATGTGAGGCCATGGCCACAAATTCGCTGGCAACCTCCAGATCCATGGCCTTCATGGACTCGATATATTCCAGATACTGATCCAGAAGGGAGGATATCTGGATGTCCTCTATCTCTATTTTGTTCTTGCTGAGAAGCGTCAGTATAAGGGTGAGAGGGCCGGTAAAGTCCTCAAGATTGTCCTTAACCTTTACAACGCTTTCCAATTTGAAGGTCGGATCCTGCATCCCTGTTTCCTTCCTGATTTATTACGCAACAAGTTTGCCCGCATACTCGGCGATGACAAACATTCTGTCGTATGCCGCCGCCGTGATCTTACCCAGAGGCGTACCCAGAATTCCGGTGGCTATGAGCGCCAGAAGCAAAAGCATACCGTACCGCTCATACCGCATCAGCTTCATGTATGTACTGTCGTCAAGAGCCGAAAACAGCACCTTTGACCCGTCGAGAGGCGGGATGGGTATCACGTTGAAAATGGCAAGGGCGAGACTTATATACGACGTCAGATACATGAGCTGAAGGAAAAACCCGCCGACCTCGCTGCCCGAAAGTCTCCTGTAGGTAAGTCCGTAGAGGAACAGGAACAACGACGTAAGCACCACGTTGGAAAGGGGGCCCGCAAGTGCAGTAATTGCCATGCCCCGCTTGGGGTTTTTGAACTTCCGCATGTCCACCGGCACGGGCTTTGCCCAGCCGAAGCGGAACACCGCCATCATAATGAGGCCCATGACGTCGATGTGCCTAAGGGGGTTCAGGGTGAGGCGGCCCATCCTTTTGGCGGTATCGTCGCCCAGCCGGTACGCCACGTAACCGTGGCTCAGTTCGTGGAAGGTTATGCAAATGAGCGCCGGGATGACCGACATCAGTATGTTGGTCAGCACGCTCCAATCCAGATTGCTGAATACGTTCTGCATATTGCTCCTTTCCCAAACCTCGGTTTCATATATGTAACTATTTTATCACTGTTTTATTCCGTTTTCAATGGCGCTTATCATCTTATCCCGATTAAATCCCGTTTCAGCGGAAAACGGAATAAGGACGGTACCGTCATCCAGCTCCAGCGTTTCCCTGATAAGGGCAAGATTGCCCTCAAGCTGGCTTTTCTTCACCTTATCCACCTTGTTGGCGCAGATTATCACGGGGCAGCCCGCCGACTTGAACCAGTTGGCCATGGTCACGTCGTCAGCCGTGGGCTTGTGACGGGCGTCCACTATCATGACGCCCAGGGTCACAAGGCCGGTCTCACCGAAGTACTGTTCCATGAGCTTACCCCATCTGTCCCGCTCGGCCTTGGCAACCTTGGCGTAGCCGTAGCCTGGGAGGTCAACAAACCACACCGACTTGTCGATGAGGAAGTAGTTGATGTGCACCGTTTTGCCCGGTGACGCGCCCACTCTGGCGAAGTTTTTCCTGTTCAGTATTTTGTTTATTACCGATGATTTGCCCACGTTTGACTTGCCGGAGAAGACTATCTGGGGCATGGGGCCGCGATAGAAGTCCGCCGGCTTCGTCACCGATCTGACAAATTCCGCGTTGTGTAGATTCATAGCTCACATTCCTGTTCTGTTACTGCCTGATGACTCCCGGCATCTGCTCCCGCTTTTCCGCAAACTGGACGTGCTCCTCTTCACTCTTTTCCGGCTCGAGAGACGGAAGGGGCGCCGCAAACGCCGTTTCGAGAATGCTGTCAAGGGTTGATGTGGATACAAAATTCAGGGCCTTCCTCACTGTCTGATCGATCTCCTCAAGATCGGGTATGTTGTCCTCGGGGATTATCACCGTTCTCATGCCGGCCCTCATTGCCGCCATGGTCTTTTCCTTGAGCCCTCCGATGGGAAGAACCCTGCCCGTAAGGGTGATCTCACCCGTCATGGCCACATCCCGGCGGACAGGGGTACCTGTAAGGGCGGAAATGACCGCAATGGCGACGGTGATGCCCGCTGACGGGCCGTCCTTGGGTATGGCGCCCTCGGGGAAATGGATATGGATGTCCTTCGTCTTGTAGAAGTCCGGAGCGATGCCCAGCACCTCCGCCCTGCTGCGGATATATGTCACCGCGGCGTGGGCGGATTCCTTCATCACGTCGCCCAGATTGCCGGTGAGCTCCAGCTTTCCGCTGCCGGAGAGGGCGATTGCCTCCACCTCAAGGATCTCGCCGCCGACCCTTGTCCAGGCGAGACCGTTCACGATGCCGATCTCATCCCTGTTCTTCAGTCCCTCGGGCTTGAATTTTCTGACGCCCAGCATTTCCTCAAGCATCTCGGACTTGACCGTGAGGGATTTGCACTCCCCCTGAGCGATCCGGGCGGCAGTCTTTCTGCACAGTGCGGCAAGCTCCCGCTCCAGGATGCGGACGCCGGATTCACGTGTATAGCCGGCTATTATGTCCCTGATCGCGTCGTCGGACAGGCGGATCTGGTTCCCGCTGAGGCCGTGCTTCTTCCTCTGCTTGGGAAGGAGATGATCCTTTGCTATCATCAGCTTTTCCTCGTCGGTATAGCTTGACAGCTCGATGACCTCCATTCTGTCGAGAAGCGGACGGGGTATGGTATCGGTGGTATTGGCTGTTGTTATGAACATGACATCGGAGAGATCAAAGGGTATCTCCATGTAGTGATCCCGGAAGCTCTTGTTCTGTTCCGGGTCAAGGGCCTCAAGAAGGGCCGATGAGGGGTCGCCCCTGTAATCGCTTCCCAGCTTGTCGATCTCGTCAAGGAGCAGGAGGGGGTTCATTGTCCCCGCCTGGATCACGCCGTTAATGATGCGGCCGGGCATTGCCCCGATGTAGGTCTTTCTGTGACCTCTGATCTCCGCCTCGTCATGGACACCGCCCAGTGACATGCGGTACAGCTTGCGGTTCACCGCTCTGGCAATGCTTATGGCAATGGAGGTTTTTCCCACGCCCGGAGGGCCGACGAGACAGATTATGGTGCCCTTTACATCCGGGGCAAGCTGCTTCACGGCCAGGAATTCGATGATCCTGTCCTTGACCTTTTCAAGGCCGAAATGGTCGTCATCCAGTATCTTGCGGGCCTGCTTTATATTCAGCCGCTCCTTTGTGTACTTGTTCCAGGGTATCTCAAGGCAGGTGTCAAGATAGCCCCTTATCACCGTGGCCTCGGCAGAGCCGAAGGGCTGCTTTGCCAGTCTCTCCGTCTCCTTGAGCAGCTTTTCCTCAACCTCCTCACTGAGATGGAGCGCAGTGATCTTATCCCTGTAATCGTCGATCTCGGTGAGCTCGTCATCCTCGCCCAGCTCCTGCCTGATGACCTTTATCTGCTCCCTGAGGACGTTTTCCTTCTGGAGCCTTGTGAGCTGCTCCTGCAGCTTATCGTTGATCTCATGCTCGTAGCTGAGTATCTGAATCTCCCTGGCAAGGATGTTGTTCACAAGA
>JAFRUW010000117.1 GCA_017438675.1 Oscillospiraceae bacterium
CAGCATCTACGTGGCGGAGCTCAGCGAAAGCGCGCTGTCAGCCGTCACGCTGGCCTTCCCCGCCCAGAATCTGATGATCGGCATCGCCACCGGTACGGGTGTGGGCATCGCGTCCCTGCTGTCGCGGTCCCTGGGCGAAAAGGATTTTGAACGGGCAAACACCATTGCCGGCAACTCCTTCTTTCTTGCCCTGTGCAGCTGGCTGCTCCTCCTTGTTTTCGGGCTCTTCTTCTGCGATGTTTTTTTCCGCGCCCAGACAAAGGTCACGGATATCGCCGATCTCGGCAAAACATATCTCCGCATAGTTTCCATTGCCTCCTTCGGTCTGTTCGGTGAGATCACTATGGAGCGCCTGCTTCAGGCTACGGGGCGCACGACCCTCAGCATGGCGGTCCAGCTTGTGGGCGCGTTAATCAACATTATCTTCGACCCCATTCTGATCTTCGGCCGTTACGGCTTCCCCAGAATGGGCATTGCCGGCGCCGCCGTCGCCACAGTGGGCGGTCAGATCATTGCAATGATCATCGCCGTGATCCTGAATCTCACCCTCAACAGGGATATAAGGTTCGGCCTCAAATACATGAAGCCCAACGGCAGGATCATAAGGGATATCTACATCATCGGCATCCCCTCCATCCTCATGGTGGCAATCAGCTCTTTTATGACCTTCTGCTTAAACAAGATACTGGACGCGTTTTCAACCACGGCCATTGCCGTCTTCGGCGTGTACTTCAAGCTTCAGAGCTTTGTGTTCATGCCCATTTTCGGCTTAAACAACGGCCTCGTCCCCATTGTTGCGTATAATTTCGGGGCGCGGAAAAAGGAGCGCATAAAAAAGGCGGTGATCCTCGCCATGATCTACGCCGTGAGTCTTCTGCTTATAGGGCTCGCCGTGTTCCAGCTCCTGCCCAGTGAACTTCTCGGAATGTTCGACGCCTCGGATGAAATGCTCCGGATCGGCGTACCTGCCCTCCGGACAATCAGCCTCTGCTTCATATTCGCCGGGGTCAGCATCGTGTCGATAAGCGTATTTCAGGCCCTGGACAAAAGCATATACTCCCTCATCATGTCCGCCGCGAGACAGCTTCTCATTCTTATCCCCGTGGCGTATCTCCTGTCCCTGACCGGAGTTCTGGAATACGTATGGCTGTCCTTCCCCATTGCGGAGCTGGCTTCGTTTATCGTGTCCCTGTTCCTGCTTGCCCGGGTTATAAAGCATGTGAACGCAGTCCTGGGGGACAATCCGAAAACGGATCACGCATAATTATTCGCATAAACAGCCCGTCAAAAGTTGACTTTTGACGGGCTGTTTGCATGTCGACACAGTCGACATGCTTCAAACAAAGCAGGGGCTTTGTTTGAGAATAGCGCCGCTGCATCGCACAAATTGAATTGATTTAAATAATGAATAAAGGATAATTCAATTTGCACGTTTGCGGCTTTCCTGTATTTTTCCCGTGATACATGTTCCCGGGAAAAATGGATTTAACCTTGTTTCGCCGCTTACGCGGCGAAATTCTGCGAAGCTACTCCTCATAATCCGGATTTATCTACAGTTTGAGCCCGTCAAAAGTTGACTTTTGACGGGCTTTGTTATATATTTTCTATATCTGTGTTATTGGAGGATAATATGATAAAGTTATATGACAAGGGTACGTTTCTTGTAAACGGAGTTCCCTCGGATACATCGAACCTTTCCGCCGAAGAGGCAAAAAAGAATACAATGGCATACGGGATCCTTCAGGCCCACAACAAGTCCGGTGACCCGGAGAAGCTCCGCATAAGCTTTGACGCCATGCTGTCCCATGACATCACCTATGTGGGCATCATCCAGCAGGCAAGGGCGTCCGGCATGAAGGAATTCCCCATACCCTATGCCCTGACAAACTGCCACAACAGCCTCTGCGCAGTGGGCGGCACCATAAACGAGGACGACCATGTTTTCGGCCTTTCCGCCGCTAAAAAGTACGGCGGCATCTACGTCCCGGCAAATCAGAGCGTCATCCACAGCTATGCCCGTGAGGAAATGGCAAAGGCAGGCGCCATGATCCTGGGCTCCGACAGCCACACGCGCTACGGCGCTCTCGGCACCATGGCGGTGGGTGAAGGCGGCCCGGAGCTTGCAAAGCAGCTTCTTAAAAACACCTGGGATGTGAACATGCCCAAGGTGGTTCTGGTTTACCTCACAGGCAAACCCCGCAAGGGCATCGGCCCTCACGATGTGGCGCTGGCCCTTATAAAGGCCACATTTGCAAACGGCTTTGTGAACAATAAGGTGCTGGAATTCGTGGGTCCGGGGATCAAAGAGCTTCCCATCGACTTCCGCAACGG
>JAFRUW010000118.1 GCA_017438675.1 Oscillospiraceae bacterium
CAATTCAATTTGTGCGATGCAGCGGCGCTATTCTCAAACAAAGCCCCTGCTTTGTTTGAAGCATGTCGACTTTGTCGACATGCTCCCGGCATCGCAAACGATGCCGTACATGGGGGCGTACCGGTTTCGACAGGGGTTCTGAATTACGCTAAGCGGGTGGAGGCGTCGTCTCCTAAAACGACAAACCTTTATAAATCAAATAACAACAACAATTCTTTACCGGTAGCCGCTTAAGGCTGCCCGATCCCCCGGGGAGGATCACGGCCCCGGGCTGATCGTCACTCAGTGATGAACGTGAGCAGGTCAAGCTTTGCGCCTGCCATGCATAATGAAGCTACCGAACCTGTCCGCGTGACGGCTTGCGAACAGGCAAGGGAACGGAGCGAAAGCTCAGAATAACCGTCTGCACCCGGAGAAAGGCTTAAGGAGGGGCTTTTGGACGCGGGTTCAACTCCCGCCGCCTCCACCAAAACAAAAACCGCCGAAAGGCGGTTTTTGTTTTGGTGGAATGATGTTTGCCCTTGCGTGCAAATGATGTGCGCTTCGCGCATGATGTCGCTTTGCTGATGATATGTCCTGCGGCACGTGAAATACGCTGGTGCGTGTGAAATGTTCGCTGCGCGAACGTGTACAAAATTCATTTCACTTTGCGGCTTGCCGCATGATTTCACATTCTTCGAAAGCCTTGATTCCATGCCGGTTTTTGAGTATAATGATTTAAAATCCAACAGGGAGAAAATGCGTTTATGCTGAGATTTGACACGAGAGACAAGAAGCCGAAGGTGTGGAGCATTGCCGTGCTGTTTGCGGTCACGGTCATTATTACGGTATTTTTGGTGACACGGGAGAACATGAGCTTCCGCGCCGTAAGCGTCGTGACGTTTTTGTTTCTGGCCTCCTGCGTTTTTTTGCTTGTGCAGGCATTTGTGAGACAGCTCCGGTACAACCCCTATTCCTACAATACCATCTATTACATCGGTTTTGCACTGTTCATTTTCGCCGTGATGATATTACAGGTTATGCTCATGGTGAGTGTTTGGAAATACAGTATTTCAGACAGGGTGGGGATATCGAACATATTGAGCACAGTTGTGAGTTCCGCCGGGACATATATGCTGTTTTCGGCACCCGTTATTCTTATTTTTTCCATTGCCCTGTGCCTGTCCAATATTGCCCTTATAAGGCACGAGGGGAGAAGGCTTGTGAATCTCTTGGGTATCCTGCTTTCGGTGCTGATGGTCGGGGGCGTGGTGCTTTGGTTTACGGCGAACCAATATGTGTCGGGTTCTGTCTGGGAGGTAATGCTCCACGATCTTTTGTCAAATCTGTACGCCTCCGTATATCTTTACTTTGAATGTATGCTGATCGGCACCGTCATCGCCAACGTGATAGTCGTAAAGTACGAGCCGGAAAAGAACAAGGACTTTCTGGTGATCCTGGGGTGCGGCATCAGAAAAAACGGAACGCCCACGCCAATCCTCGCCGGGAGAATCGAAAGGGCGCTGAGATTCTACAGGGAGCAGATAGCCGAGACGGGGAAGGCCCCCATATTTATCACCTCCGGCGGACAGGGCCCTGACGAGGTGATCTCCGAGAGCGAGTCCATGAAAAACTATCTCATGGAAAAGGGTGTACCGGAGGAGCACATCATCGAGGAAAACAGGTCAACAAGCACCTACGAGAACATGATGTACTCCAAGGAGATCATCAAGAACTTTAATCCCGACGGGAAAGTGGTATTCTCAACGTCCAATTATCACATCTTCCGCAGCGGACTGATGGCAAGGAGACAAAAGATCCGGGCGGTGGGTATCGGAGCAAAGACGAAATGGTATTTCTGGCCCAATGCCTCCGTCCGTGAGTTTGTGGGCCTTCTCACCGAGCACCGTCTGAAGCAGGCGCTGATCTTAGGGGGCATGATACTGTTCTATACAGTCCTGACGGTGCTGAATTACATCCTGTAAAACCGCTTAAAAAACTCAATGCGCGGCAATAATCTGCCGCGCATTTCTGTAAAATAAACTTTCAGATAAACTGGTTGTGCTCCTCACTGTATTCGTAACCGATGGCGGAGAGCTTTTCGGTTATCTCACCCTTGTCAGCTTCAAGATCGTCGCATAGCTGGTCAAGGGAAGAATACTGATCTCTGAGTCTGGCATTTAAAAAACTCAGAAGTATTACGGGGTCGTTGGGCAGCATATTCTATCCTCCTCTATTTTACTTTTTCAGCCCATTCGGGCTCCTTGAATCCTACGAGGACGCAGTCATCCGTCACCATTATGGGGCGCTTTACAAGAAGCCCGTCGGCGGCGAGAAGCTCAAGCATCTCATCGTCCGTCATTCCCGGCAGCTTGTCCTTAAGCGCCATCTCACGGTAAAGCATGCCGCTGGTGTTGAAAAACTTTTTCATGGGAAGACCGCTCTTTTCCTGCCAGGCCTTCAGCTCCTCGTATGTGGGATTTTCCTCCTTGATGGGGCGCTTTATGTAGGCGATGCCCTTGTCCTTAAGCCATTTTTCGGCCTTTTTGCACGTCCCGCAGCGGTCGTAACAGATGAATGTATTCATATATCTCTCCTTCTTTCGTTGTGTGGATTTCTTTCTTTGCGCATACAAATATATCACAAATCACAATTCGCCGCAACAAAAACCGATTGACTGAATGGGGCGCATGGTTTATGCTTGTATCATATCCGATGGGGAGATGAGTTCCGATGTATAAAACAGACTATGATTTGCTTAACAGACAGGCGGAGTCGCTTATAAAGGATGTTCCGTACCTTATATCCAACCTTGCTAATATTTCCGCGCTGATATATGAGACCCTTGAGGATATAAACTGGGCGGGCTTCTATCTTGCCGAGGGGGACAAGCTGTATCTCGGTCCGTTTCAGGGGAAGACAGCCTGTGTGGAGATACCCTTCGGCAGGGGAGTATGCGGTACCGCAGCAACGGAGAACAAAACACAGCTTGTGGCGGACGTCCACAAGTTCCCGGGGCACATTGCCTGTGACAGCGCCTCTCAGTCGGAGATAGTCGTACCGGTTAATCACGGCGGCAGGGTGATCGGCGTCCTTGATATCGACAGTCCGGTGCTCGGGAGGTTTTCCGGGGAGGATGAGGCTGGCCTCGAAGAGCTTGTGCACATCCTTGAAAGGGAACTCAATAAGAGCTGAACAACTGCTATGCATTCAGGATGATATGTGATATAATGATTACACACTTTTGAGATGGTTTGCGGAGGTTTATTATGAACGATTTTATGTATTATACCCCTACGAAGGTCTATTTCGGAAAGGACGCGGACAAGAATATCGGCGAAAAGCTGAAGGAATTTGAGTTTACCAAGCTGATGATCCTCTACGGCGGCGGCAGCGCTGTAAAGAGCGGGCTTATAGGCAGGATCGAGGCTGATCTCAGGGAGAGCGGTATCGACTACGTCGTGAGAGGCGGAGTTGAGCCCAACCCCAAGGTGAGCTTCGTCCGTGAGACTATTGAAATCTGCAGGGCCGAAAAGGCGGACTTCATACTTGCCGTCGGCGGCGGCAGCGTAATCGACTCGGCGAAGAGCACCGCGTTATCAATCGGCTCCGACGCCGATCCCTGGGATCTCATCATGGGCAAGGCGAATCCCACGGCTGCGCTCCCCATCGCGGTGGTGCTGACCATTGCCGCGGCGGGCAGTGAGATGAGCAATTCCCACGTTCTCACCAATACGGAATTGAGTATCAAAAAGGGTACCAACTGCGACCTTGTGAGGCCAAAGGCGGCGTTTATGAACCCGGAGAACACGTACTCCGTTCCGGCGTATCACACAGCCTGCGGCGCTGTGGACATTATGATGCACACCTTTGAGCGGTACTTCACCGGCGACGGTCCCACCATGCCCACTGACAGGATAGCTGAGGCGATCCTGCTTACCGTTCGTGAGGCGGCGGCTGTTCTCGTTAACGATCCGGAAAACTATGAAGCCAGAGCGTCCATTATGTGGGCGTCATCCCTGTCCCACAACGGCCTCACCGCCTGCGGGAAGAATTACAAGACACTTGTGGTACACCAGCTTGAGCACGGCGTCAGCGGTGTGTTTGACCGTGTCGCCCACGGAGCGGGGCTTGCGGTACTGTACCCCGCATGGGCGAAGTACGTTTACAAGTACGATCTGCCACGGTTTGCTCGAATCGCGAAAAAGGTATGGCATGTGGATGCCGAGACGCCTGAGCTTACGGCTATACTGGGCATTGAGGCAATG
>JAFRUW010000119.1 GCA_017438675.1 Oscillospiraceae bacterium
CATAATGGATCAGCTTTCGGAGGCGGAGGACGTCTCCTGTCGGGCGATGATGGGGGAATACGTCATATACTGCCGGGGAAAGGTCGTGGGCGGTATCTACGATGACCGCTTCCTTGTAAAGCCTACGAAAACCGCCCTTGCCCTCATGCCGGAGGCAGGCATGGAGCTGCCTTATGAGGGGGCAAAGGAAATGCTTTTGGTTGACGATCCGGAGAACAGGGAGCTTATGAAAAAGCTTCTGGAAGGGATCGCCGATGACCTCCCCGAACCGAAAAAGCGAAGGAAATGAGGCGTAAGGAATGGAATACAACAAGAGAGTCAGACTGAAGGACGGGAGAGAATGCCACCTCCGAAACGGCACGGAAGACGACGGCCGGGCAGTTTTCGACATCTTTATGAAAACCCATGAGCAGACGGATTATCTGCTTTCCTACCCGGATGAAAACTCATTTAACCCGGAGGAAGAGGGCAGATTCTTAAAGGACAAGACCGACAGCCCCAACGCCGTCGAGATACTCGCGGAGGTTGACGGCGCCGTAGTGGGAACCGCCGGGATAGAACCCGTGGGTCATAAGTACAAGGTGCGCCACCGGGCCGATTTCGGCATAAGCGTTGACATGTCCTTTTGGGGGCTGGGCATAGGCCGGGCGCTGACGGAAGCGTGCATCGACTGCGCAAAGGAGGCCGGATTCCTGCAGCTTGAGCTGAGTGCCGTTGCCGAAAACGAAAGGGCGCTGGCGCTGTACAGGTCGGCGGGCTTTACGGAGTACGGCAGGAACCCGAAGGGCTTCAGGTCCCGGGTCTCCGGGTATCAGGAGGTCGTTTACATGCTGCTGGAGCTTGGAGGGGACGCTGAAAAATGAGATCGTATCTGGATAAGATAAGGGAGCCGGACAAAACCGGTTCCCTTAAAAACAAAATACTTATAAGCGCGGGGCTGGCGATCCTGGGGTTCTTCCTGGGTATTCTGCAGAAGTGGCTGGACGGCAAGGCCATAAACGAGCTGCCGTTCATCCTTCAGCGGATCGATATAGTCAACTTTTTCGGGCGGCTGGGTATCTGGATACTCCTTGCCACGGTGATCTCCGTGTATTCCCGAACGCCCCTCAGGGCATCGGTGAACACCTTCCTGTTCCTTATCAGCATGGTTGCGGGGTATTATCTTTACAGCCATTTCGTGTCCGGCTTTTTGCCGGTGCGGTACATGATGGTCTGGGTGGCCATCTCCTTCGCGTCCCTGTTTCTGGCGTATATCTGCTGGTACGCGAAGGGGGAGGGGATCCCGGCTGTCGTCATATCGGCGGTGATCCTGGGCGTTTTGTTTTCCCAGGCGTTCCTCATCACTCAGGGCTTTTTTGTGACCCATTTTACGGAGGTCGTGCTCTGGATCATCGGGCTTGCGGTACTCTTCAGAAAGCCGAAGGAATTTGCCGCCGTTCTGGCGCTGTCCGTGGCTGTCGCCTTTGTATATCAGACCTTTATTCCCTATTGGGGATAGGGAATAAACTGTCGTTAAGCCTTGATATACAGGTACGATTGTGATACTATTATACAAAGCCGCACGATAACGATGTTTCCTGCGGGAAGGACGTGATCGGATGCAAAAATGCCGATTTACCGCCGGAAAACAGGCTGAGTACAGCGAAAATAAAAAATGATCGGAGAGAAGAGAAAAATGAAAAACGTACCCGCAAAAATCAAATGGATTTTCGCCATAGGACAGCTTGGATGGTCCATCCTTTCCGGCATCATCGCAAACCTCCTGGTGAATTTCTACCTGCCGGATTCCACCGGCGACGGAGTTATCACCTTCGTGACCAGCGCCACCTTCATCGGACTCACGGTCATAGGCATCATCACCGCCTGCGGCCGTATAGTCGACGCCGTGACAGACCCATGGATCGCCAGCATGTCCGACAACTGCGGCAGTAAACTGGGCAAGCGTATCCCATTTATGAGGTATTCCGCCCTGCCCTTTGCCCTTGTCACCGTGCTCATATTCTGCTGCCCGGTGAGGGGAGAGTCCCCGGTGAATATCGTATGGCTCGCCGTGACCATGGTGCTGTTCTACATATTCATGACGGCTTACTGCACGCCCTACAACGCCCTGATCCCCGTCCTCGGCAGGAATCAGAAGGACCGTATGGACATCTCCACTTACATTTCCCTGACGTACATTGTCGGTACGGGTATTGCCTTCGCCGGCAAGATGATCTGGGAGGCGGTTTACAACGCCACGGGTATGGATTATTACCTCTGCGCGAGACTGACTCTCGGTGTTCTGGCCCTCATCGCCTTTGTCTGCATGATCCTGCCCGCCTTCCTCATTAACGAGAAGGACTATGACAACACGCCCCCCGTTAAGGAGAACGCCTTCAGGTCCCTGGGAAAGACCTTCCGCAACAGGCATTTCCGGGTGTTCGTCCTCTCCGACATCATTTACTGGATCGGCATCACCATATTCAACACGGGCTTCATTTACTACGGTGAGGTGCTTCTGGAGCTGGACAATTACATGATCCTGTTCATCTTCATGACCTTCGTCACCTTTATCTGTTACCCCATAGTGAATATCCTGTCCCGGAAATTCGGCAAGAAAAAGCTGCTTATATGGGGCTTCGGCCTGTTCGGTTTCGCGTTTTTGGTGTCCGCCTTTGCAGGTAAGGTGAGCTTCATCCCCAACCAGATCTACGGCTTCATCATCTGCGTGCTGGTAGGTGTGCCCCTTTCCGTACTGGGCGTCATCCCCCAGGCCATCGTTGCGGATATCGCGGAGAGCGACTGCATTGAGACCGGGGAGAACAGGGACGCCATGTTCTACGCGGCAAGGACCTTTGCCTTTAAGCTGGGCCAGTCCATCGCCATGATCATCTTTACGTCCCTTGCAGTCATCGGCCAGTACAGGGAGCTGAACGCCGCCGGTGAGGAGATCATCCGCAACAACGGTACAGGCTACAGGATAAGCCTCATCATTGCGCTGGTGCTGTGCCTTGTCGCAATGGCGATAATCTTCATCTACGACGAAAAGAAGGTCATGGGCATCATCAACAAAGCTCATGCTGAGGATGCGGCGAACTGAGGTGCCACATGGCGGAGCTTTCAATAAGATACAGGATCACCGGTCAGGTGACCGAGACATCATGCAGCGATGAAAACATAATCATAAATGAAACACGGGAAGGCGCGAGAGTGCGCATTACCGTGACGGCGCTTAAACAGATGCGCCTTTATGAGGCGACGGTCCGCATGCCCCGGGTTTTTGACAGGGCAGACCGCATTATGGCAAACGGCTATCAGTCCTGGACCGAGACCAGGGAGTTCAACCTAAACGAGCATCTGAATGACCTGAGCCGTGTCCCGGCTGCCATCGAGAACAGGTTCCACTTCAAGGCCTACGGCTCCCAGTATTTCTGGCCCATGGACGGGAGCTTCCATCTTGGATTCGATTACTCCTATATTGCCGGGGAAAACCCGCTGTTTATCGGCAGCTTCAATCACAAAAACGCCTATCTGCTCATCCAGTTTGCGGAAAGGGAGAACATGATCTTCCTCCACAGCGACGTGTCCCACAAGCTCATACCGGCGGGGGAGAGCTTCACCATCTTCGACTACATGGCAGCGGAGGACGGGGCGGATTACTTTAACGCCTATACCCCACGGACGCAGAAAAA
>JAFRUW010000011.1 GCA_017438675.1 Oscillospiraceae bacterium
AAAAAGGGCAAAAAAAGCAGATTTTTGTAAATGGCAGCAGGATAAAGACCGGATCTGAGCTGGCAGGCCGATTTACCTGCGTTCTTTTTTCACCTGAGGATCTGTATCTGATAAAGGAGGGCGCCTCCGTCAGACGGAGACTTATGGATATATGTATAAGCCAGCTCCGGCCCCGGTACGCCCAGCTTATCACGGAATACGGGAAGGCTCTCGCCCACAAGACCCGGATACTGAAGCTTTACCGGGAGAAGCCCTCCCTTATGGAGACTTACGACGTGTACAGCCAGCGCCTGTGCCAGCTTTCGGCACTGATAATCCGTTACAGGGCCCAGTTTGTCCGTGGACTGAGAGAAAAGGCGGAACCTATTCACCGGGAATTTTCCGGCTGCGAGGCGCTCGACATAAGATATAAAACGGTGAGCACCGTGGCGGATCCCTTCGCCGGTCCGGAGGAGATCTACGAGCAGCTGTGGCGCCATCAGATGACCCATAAACGGGCGGAAACGGAAAGCGGTTCGGTGCTGACCGGCATTCACAAGGACGATATGGAGATATTCATAGACGGTTTTGAGGCCAGAAGGTTCGCAAGCCAGGGCCAGTGCCGGACGGCGGCCCTGTCGGTAAAGCTTGCGGAGCGGGAGCTTCACTTCGCCGCTGCCGGCGAGTACCCGGTGCTGCTGCTGGACGACGTTCTGAGCGAGCTGGACCGGAACCGCCAGAATTTCATCCTGAACCATATAGACAACGGCCAGATATTCATCACCTGCTGCGGAGATGAGGAAAAAATGCTTGTGACGGGCAGCAGGGTAATAACAGTCAGAAACGGGGTGCTTTACCGGTGTACATCCATTTAGGGCAGGACGTTATTGTGGAGGAATCCACGGTTATCGGAATTTTTGATATGGATAACACCACCCAGTCCCGGATTACCGTGAATTTTCTGAACAATGCGGAGAAAAACGGCTGCATCGTGAACATCAGCGACGATATACCCAAATCCTTTGTTGTCTGTGAAAAGCGCGGCAGGGTTACGGTTTACCTGAGCCAGTTGAATCCCGCGACGCTGTTAAAGCGCAGCGATAAGGAAATAGATAAATGGTAAATGGCAAATGACGGTTTTTTAATTCGATGAATTAAAAGGCGGGCGGCCAATGACCGCCCCTACGGGTGCAGAGGTTAACATAAAACGGGTCGATGAAGGCATCGACCCCTACAAACCGCACCGGACGCAAACCACCTGTAGCGGCGGGCCTCCGCGCCCGCCATTGAGCCACCGTACCAACATAACCAACGCAGTTAGCGCCAGCGGGTTAGACGTAAAGTCTATTAAGGTTTAGGGACTGCGCACCGACGTATATGTACAACCTGTCCCACAACCGGACGAAACCGTTGTTTCCACCACGGGATTCCAAAGGGCAGAGCCCTTTGGCGTGTTCTTTCCCCTATTTCTTCCACGAGGAAGAAATAGGGCGCCCGCCGCGTAGGCGATGAAAAGATTAAGATAACAACAGCATTACAAAAAACCGCAAAAAGGGCGGGCGCGGAGGCCCGCCGCTACAAGGTGGAAATAAATACGGCAAAAAACGGAGCGATGTGGGCATCGCTCCCTACGGTGTTGAACCGAATAAAAACCACACACAACACGCCTTTCAGAAAGGAAAACATACTATGGCGGAAAACGTAAACAACATCATCACAACTGAATACGACGCGTCCCAGATACAGGTATTGGAGGGACTGGAGGCTGTCCGGAAGCGCCCGGGCATGTATATCGGCTCCACCTCCTCCTCCGGCCTTCATCATCTCGTTTACGAGATCGTGGACAATGCCATCGACGAGGCACTTGCCGGGTTCTGCGACGATATTTCCGTCATCATAAACGAGGACAACAGCGTCACCGTTATAGACAACGGCCGCGGCATCCCCGTGGACACCCAGGATCAGACCGGCAAAAGCGCCCTTGAGGTGGTCTTCACCGTGCTCCACGCCGGCGGCAAGTTCGGCGGCGGGGGCTACAAGGTCTCCGGCGGCCTTCACGGCGTGGGCGCGTCTGTCGTAAACGCCCTGTCCGAGTGGCTGGTGGTCCAGGTCCACAAAAACGGCAAGATCTACGAAATGAAGTTCTCCAGGGGGGACATCACCCAGGGCATCACCGTCATCGGGGACACCGACCGCCACGGCACCACCGTGACCTTCAAGCCCGACGGCGAGATGTTCGACGATACGGTCTACGACTACGAGACCCTCCACAAGCGCATGAGGGAGCAGGCGTTCTTAAACGCCGGCCTCCGCATCCGCACCATCGACAAGCGCGGACCCGAGGAAGTGCGCCACGAGATGCACTACGAGGGCGGCATCCGTGAGTTCGTCACCTACTTAAACAAGAACAAGGACGTGGTCCACGATGACGTGATCTACGTCACCGGCGACAAGGAGGACAGCACCGCCGAGGTGGCCCTCCAGTACAACACAAGCTACAACGAGATCATTTTAAGCTTTGCCAACAATATCCACACACCCGAGGGCGGCATGCACGAGACCGGCTTCAAGACGGCCCTCACAAGGGTGATAAACGACTACGGCAAGAAGTACAACCTCTTAAAGGGCGACGAAAAGGTCTCCGGCGACGACTGCCGCGAGGGGCTCTCCGCAGTCATTTCCGTAAAGCTCACCGACGCCCAGTTCGAGGGCCAGACAAAGGCCAAGCTGGGCAACAGCGAGATCCGCACCCTGGTGGACAGCATCGTGACAACCGGCCTCACCACCTATCTTGAGGAAAATCCCGCCGTGGCAAGGGCCATAATAGACAAGGCACTCACCGCCTCCCGCGCCCGTGAAGCGGCGAGACGCGCAAGAGAGAATATCCGCCGGAAAAATGCCCTTGAGGGCATGAGCTTACCCGGAAAGCTCGCCGACTGCAACGAGCGCGACCCGGCGCTGACTGAGATTTACATCGTCGAGGGTGATTCCGCAGGCGGCTCCGCCAAGCAGGGGCGCAACAGCCGGTTCCAGGCTATCCTTCCCCTGTGGGGCAAGATGCTGAACGTGGAAAAGGCCCGTGCGGACAAAATCTACGGCAACGACAAGCTGGCCCCCGTTATCACCGCTCTCGGCGCAGGTATCGGGGACGACTTCGATATTTCCAGACTCAGATACCACAAGGTCATCATCATGGCCGATGCCGATGTGGACGGCAGCCATATCAGAACGCTGCTCCTCACCTTCTTCTTCAGGTTTATGCGGCCTCTGGTGGAAGGCGGCTATGTCTACGCCGCCCAGCCGCCGCTTTTCAAGCTGGAGCGTGGCAAGACAGTGCGCTACGCCTATTCCGACGCGGAAAGGGATCAGATATCAGCAGAAATGCGCGGTCCCGACGGACGGGGCAAGATAGACATAAGCCGCAACAAGGGTCTGGGCGAGATGGATTTCCACGAGCTGTGGGAGACCACCATGAACCCGGAGACACGTATTCTGAACCGCATCACCCTTGAGGACGCCGTCAAGGCCGATGAGATCTTTACTATCCTCATGGGCGAAAAGGTGGAACCCAGAAGGGAATATATCGAACAGAACGCGAGATTCGCTGAGAATCTGGATATATAAATTTGTTTTTACGTTTTATCGTAATGCGGTTGTTGTCGTAGTCTTTTTACGCCTGCGCGGCGGGCGCCCCATTTCTTTTGTGTGAAAGAAATGGGGGAAAGAACACACCAAAGGCGTTCCCCCTTTGGAAACCCCCCGGTGGAAACAACTACGTCCTCCGGTCGTGAAATAATCTGTACGTATACGGCTGTACGGTATCCCTAAACCTTAATAGGTTGTGCGTCTATCGTCCGCTGAACGCTCATTGTGGCGATGGTTTTTATAATCGTTTTGCGATTATTAATGTATTATTGTAAAAGAAAGGCAGGATGAAGATGGAGGAATATAAAACACTTCGTCAGGAAATGTTGTTACGGATGGAGAATCGAAGAAATTATAATATTGTATTATATACAGTTACAGCAGCTCTGCTTACCTTTGCGCTTAATGCGAATGAAGCAATGATTTGTTTAGTTCCAATTATTATTATTGTTCCTTTATTTTTGATGAGTGAAAAACAAAGGAGAGACATTTGTAAGCAAGGCGCTTATTTAATTGTTTTTTTTGATGATATTGTAAAATGGGAGAGACGTAACCATGAATTTGAAGTAGAGAATAAAAGTAAAAGGGATTTTTTCACGGTTTTCATTTACTATTCTGTAGTACTCATTTGTTCATTAGCTTCTTTTTATAAATGTCAAATACAAGAATGTACTGACGTAGAAAGAAAAGTAAGATATCTTATTATTGCAACAGTATTAATAGTTAGTATGATAATAATGGGCATAAATAGTTTAAATTTTACAAAAGAAAGACAGAAATACATAGAATTGTGGGAAAAAAGAAAGCAAAAAGAATCTGAGAATACCAATACACAAAAGGCAACCAAACAACCGCAAATGTGAGCGCCAGCGAGTTAAACGCACGATCTATTAAGGTTCAGGGATACCGCAAAGCCGTATACGTACAACATTGTTCACGGCCGGAGGACATTCTGTTTTCCACCGGGGGGTTTCCAAAGGGGGAACGCCTTTGGTCGTCCTTTGCTTCCTTTCCCACGAACGGGAAAGGAAGTGCCATGCGGCATGAGCAATAAAAGATTATTATTATACAGGCATTTAAATATAAAACCGTACACCACCCAAAAATCTATGACATGGAGATATTGCAATGAAAAAAGATGAAGTGGATATCAGCTATCCCAATCAAAAGATAATAGAGACAGACCTGACGAAGGAGATGAAATCCGCTTACATCGACTACGCCATGAGCGTTATCGTGGGCAGAGCTCTCCCGGATGTCCGCGACGGACTGAAGCCCGTCCACCGCCGCATCCTCTACACCATGTATCAGGAGAACCTGACCAGCGACAACAAGTTCGCCAAGTCCGTCGCCACCGTGGGCGAGGTGCTTAAGTGCTTCCACCCCCACGGCGATGCATCGGTCTACGACGCCATGGTAAGACTGGCACAGGACTTCTCCATGCGCTATCCCCTGGTACAGGGCCGCGGCAACTTCGGTTCCGTGGACGGCGACCCGGCGGCGGCTTACCGTTATACCGAGGCGCGGCTGGCGAAGATCTCCAACGAGATGCTCCGGGATATCGACAAGGAAACCGTGGACTTCATGCCCAACTTCGACGAAACAAGGCAGGAGCCCGTCGTCGTCCCCTCCCGCTTCCCCAACCTCCTGGTGAACGGCAGCGACGGCATCGCCGTGGGCATGACCACAAAGATCCCGCCCCACAACCTCAAAGAGGTCATCGACGCCGTTGTCTGCGTCATAAGGAACCCGGAGGCCACTCTTGACGACATAATGGAGCACATAAAGGGGCCGGACTTCCCCACAAAGGGCATCATCATGGGCAAACGCGGTATCCGCGCCGCCTACGGCACCGGCCGGGGCAGGATCACAGTCCGGGCCCGCACCGAGCTTGAGACCTTCGGCCAGAACCGCACACGCATCATCGTTACGGAGCTGCCCTATCAGGTGAACAAGGCCAGACTTATCGAGGCCATAGCGGAGCAGGTGAAGGAAAAGCGCATCGAGGGCATCTCCGCCCTCCGGGACGAGTCCGACCGTGACGGCATGAGGATCGTCATCGAGCTCAAGAAGGATGCCAACGCCCAGGTGGTGCTGAACAGGCTCTTTAACGCCACCCAGCTCCAGACCACCTTTGCCGTGGTGCTCCTTGCCCTTGTAAACAATCAAAAACAGCCCAAGGTCCTCACCCTCCGTGAGATCCTTGACGAATACATCGCCTTCCAGAAGGACGTCATCCTCCGCCGCACCCAGTTCGACCTGAGAAAGGCCAGGGAGCGCGCCCACCTTCTTGAGGGTCTCCGCATCGCGGTGGACAACATCGACGAGATAATCCATATAATCCGCACCAGCTACAACGACGCCAGAGAGCGCCTCATGGAGCGGTTCAACCTGAGCCAGGTCCAGGCACAGGCGATCCTTGACATGCAGCTCCGCAGACTTCAGGGTCTCGAGCGTGAGAAGATCGAAAACGAGTATCAGGAGCTTCAGAAGAAGATCGAGTACTACATGAGCCTCCTCGGCGACGAGGAGATCCTTGACGGCGTCCTCATCAACGAGCTCACCGAGCTTCGGGACAGATTCGGAGACGACCGCAGGACAGAGATCGTGCCCATCGAGAATGAGATCGACATCGAGGACCTCATCGAGGAGGAGCGCTCCATCTTCACCCTCACCATGGCGGGCTATATCAAGCGCACCGGCACGGACACCTACCGCAGCCAGCGCAGAGGCGGCAGAGGCATCACCGCCCTCACCACCAAGGAGGAGGACAATGTGGACAGCATCTTCACCGCCTCCACCCACGACAATATCCTGTTCTTCACCAACACCGGCCGCTGCTACATCAAAAAGGGCTATATGATCCCCGAGGCCGGCAGAATGGCCAAGGGCACGAATCTGGTTAACATAATACCCCTTGACCCCGGCGAGAGGGTCACGGTAATGATCCACATCAGGGAATTCGACGAGGATCAGTACCTTGTGATGGTCACACGGAAGGGCACCGTCAAGCGCATGGAGCTTGCGGCCCTGAAGAATATCCGCACCACGGGCATCAAGGCCCTGACCCTTGACGAGGACGACGAGCTCATTTCCGTGAACATCACCGACGGCAATCAGAATATCATCATCGCCAGCCGCAAGGGCAAGGCCATACGCTTTAACGAGGAGGACATCAGGCCCATGGGCAGGATCGCGGCAGGCGTCCGGGGCATAAGGCTCAGGGGCGACGATTACTGCGTGGGCGCCGCTGTGGCGGTACCGGGCAGCTGTATCCTGTCAGTCACGGAAAAGGGCTACGGCAAGCGCACAGCAGTTGAGAGCTACACCCTCCAGCAGCGCGGCGGTCAGGGCATGGCCAATTATCACATCACCGGGAGGACCGGCGATATCGCAGGCGTCAGGATCGTCGACGACGATGACGACGTCATGATGATCTCCGACGACGGCACCATGATCCGTATGCCCGCGGCGGACATCAGCGTCTACGGGCGCGACACCTCCGGCGTCCGTGTTATGAAGCTGGCCGAGGGCTCCGGCGTCATCTCCGTGGCCCGCATCAAGGCCGAGGACAAGAGCGACGGCGGCTCCGACGTCGATGATAACGACGCCGACGCCGAGGAAGTCGAGGAATAGTCCTAATCTGGTTTCGCTCATGCCGCGAGGCACATCCTTTCCCGTTCGTGGGAAAGGATGCAAAGGACGACCAAAGGCGTTCCCCCTTTGGAAACCCCCCGGCGGAAACAAATCATTCGTCCGGTTGTGAAATATGTTGTACGTATACGTGGGTGCGGTATCCCTGAACCTTGATAGGTTGAGCGTCTGACCCGCTGATCGCTAACAATGTCGGTCGTTGTAGTGCGGTGTCTCGCGGGCGGGCGCGGAGGCCCGCCCCTACGCCTTTGATTTAACCCGCCGCACCCGCAGGGCGGTCATCGGCCGCCCGCCGACGGCGACGATTACGATAACACCACAAAAACCACACAGAAAGCAAAAACAACATGAAAAACGTAACGATCTACACCGACGGGGCGTGCTCCGGGAACCCGGGGCCCGGGGGCTGGGGCGCGATCCTCATGTACGGTGACCGAAAAAAGGAACTCAGCGGCGGGGAGCGCCTGACCACCAACAACCGCATGGAGCTCACCGCCGTTATAACCGCCCTGGAGGCCCTGAAGGAGCCCTGCCGGGTGGAGCTGTACACAGACTCCAAATACGTGTCGGACGCCATAAACGAAGGCTGGCTGGCGTCCTGGGTTAAAAAAGGCTGGCGCAGGAAGGCCGGCCCCATAAAAAACCCCGACCTTTGGCAGCGGCTCATCCCCCTTATCGAGACCCACACGGTGGATTTTATCTGGGTGAAGGGTCACGCCGAAAACGAGTTCAACAACCGCTGCGACGAGCTGGCGGTCAGTGAAAGGGAGAAATTCGTATGATGGAAGAGAAAGATATTCTATTTGAGAACAGGTATGTCCGGGACGAAACATGTCTTAAAGAGACTTACAGATACCTGTATTACAAGCGTCCGAAACGTATCGCGCTGTATGCGCTCATCGTTTTTGAAATGATCCTGACCCTGGCAATGTTTACGGTCTACAGGAAAACCGAGTACCTGTTGTTCTTCCTGCTGTTTGTGTTTTTCTCCGTCGTAATAGTATTGGGGTACTTTCGCGGAGTAAAAGCCTCTGTCCGCCGTCAGGAGGAGCTCACCGGCGGCAAACCCCTGGTGGTAAACATCGAGATCAGAGAGGACGGTGTGCGGGTTTATAACGACCAAAGCGACAGCGATTTCCCCTGGTCTAAAATTAAAAAGGTTCGTCAGACCGAGAATCAGATCCTGCTTCAGACACAGGCGAATCTGATGCTGATCATCTCGAAGGACGGCTTTACAAAGGGCACCTTTGAGGGTTTCAAAGACCTTCTGAGGGCAAAAGGCTATAAGATAAAATAATGTTGCAGGGAGCGATACGGTCATCGCTCCCTGTGTTTTTTGCGGGTTTTGGGGCATTTGGTTCACCCCGCAGGGGCGGTCATTGATCGCCCGCTTTTCAATTCATTTTTTATACTGCATTCTTAATTTGCCATTTGTTCAACCGCTCATGCCGCGGGGGCACATACTTTCTTATTTGAGAAAGTATGCAAAGCAAACCAAAGGCGTTCCCCCTTTGGAATCCCCCCGGCGGGAAACGCACTGTTACCGGTGATGAACTATGTTGTTCGTATACGGTTTTGCGGTATCCCTGAACCTTAATAGCCCTGACCTCTAACGTCCGCTGAACGCTCCTGCTCTGTTGTTTTTGTGCGGTGTCTCGCGGGCGGATGCGGGCATCCGCCCTACAAGATCGTTTTAAACCGCCGCACCCGTAGGGGCGATCATCGATCGCCCGCTGTTAAATCTCATTTTTTAATTCCCCGAATTAAAAAATACCACAATTTTTGATTATTCATTTTCAATTCTTCATTTACAAAGGCGGTGGCGCGTTGGTCGAAACTGTTCATTCTCTCGGACTTACGGGAATACACGGATATGACGTTCAGGTGGAGGTCAGCCTTTCCGGCGGACTGCCCTATTTCGACGTGGTTGGCCTTCCGGACACTGCCGTCAAGGAGTCCCGGGAACGGGTGCGGGCGGCAATAAAGAACTGCGGGCTCAGGTTCCCAATAAGCCGCGTAACCGTGAATCTCGCTCCTGCGGACAAAAAGAAAATAGGCACCATATACGATCTCCCCATCCTTCTGGGCATCCTTGCGGCGGAGGAGATAATCGAACCCCTGCCCGAGGATATCGCAATTGTGGGGGAGGTTTCCCTTACGGGAGAGGTACGCCCCGTTCACGGCATCCTCTCCATGGCCCTCCATGCCGAGCGGGCGGGGATAAGAGAGCTTCTTGTCCCGGCGGAAAACGCGCCGGAGGCCAGCTTTGCCGAGGGCGTACCGGTCTACCCCGTTAAGCATGTGAACGATATTCTTGCCCACCTTTCGGGTGAAAACCGCCTCACACGGTTCAAAACGCCGGAGGTGGATTACAACAGCAGCACCGGCTTTGACTTCGCCGAGGTCAAGGGTCAGGAAAATGTAAAGCGCGCCCTTGAGGTGGCCGCGGCCGGTGGTCACAACATCCTGCTTATCGGCTCGCCGGGAGCGGGAAAAAGCATGCTGGCGAAAAGGCTTCCCTCCATCCTTCCCCGGATGACAAGGGAGGAGGCTTTGGAAACCACGGAGATACACTCCATCATGGGACTCACCGGCGAAAAGGAGCCCTTTATCACCCGCCGGCCCTTCAGATCGCCCCATCACACCGTTTCCGCCGCCGCCATGTCAGGCGGTTCGGCAAACCCAAAGCCCGGAGAGATTTCACTTGCTCACAACGGCGTGCTGTTCCTGGACGAGCTGCCGGAGTTCCCCCAGGTTGTTCTGGAAACACTGCGCCAGCCCCTCGAGGACGGGCAGATCACCATATCAAGAGTGTCCGGCGCCGTTACATATCCCTCAAGCTTCATGCTGGTCTGCGCCATGAACCCCTGCAAATGCGGGTGGTACGGCCATCCCTCCGGCAGGTGTACCTGCTCCGCAAGATCCGTGAGCAGTTATCTGAGCCGGATATCCGGCCCTCTTCTTGACAGGATCGATATGTATATCGAGGTTCCGTCCCTTGAATTTGACGAGCTGAAGGAGCGGCCGGGCGGTGAGCCGTCCTCCGCCGTCCGGGAAAGGGTAAACGCAGCCCGGGAGCGGCAGCAGCGGAGATACGACGGCACAGGGGTAACCTGCAACGCGTATATGAACACCACCCAGCTTGCGGATCATGCCGCCCTGACAAATGAGTGCGAGGCGCTTATGCGGGCAGCATTCAACAAAATGGGGCTTACCGCCAGATCCTACGACAAGATCCTCCGTGTTGCCAGGACCATCGCCGACCTTGCCGGGGACGAGGATATAAAGCCCGCCCACCTTGCCGAGGCCATCCAGTACAGGACGTATGATTTCAACAGAAACGACTGAGAACAGACCCCGGTATTTTGCGGTAAGCTGCCGCAAAACGGCAAAAAAGTTCATTTCCCTATTGACAAAAAACCACATAATACAGATAATAGAAGGTAGCAAAACCACCACATTTTGAGAAAAAGAAATGGAGGAACCCCTATGGCTGAAAAAATAGTCCGCGGTGCGGAAAAGAAAGCTGCAGAGACCGCAAAAAAGGCTTCCGAGCCGGCAAAGAAGGCTGCGGAGACCGCGAAAAAGGCTGCCCCTGCAAAGAAACCCCAGCAGACCATCGTCACCCCCAACAAGCCCACAGGCGGCAGCACTGTCGGACTCAGGATCGGCGCCGTCGTCCTCTGGGTACTGGCCATCGTATGCGAGATCTTCGCTATCATGGCCGCAATGAAAAACTTCTATCCCCCCTTCGGCATGAGCCCCCTGGTCTTCATTATCATCATGATCGTCCTGGATCTGGCCTTTGCCATCATCGCGGCCCAGCTCTGGAAAAAGGCCAATCACATTAACCCCATGAGCGAAAAGCGCGGCAAGTTCCTGTTCTATGTCTGGAACGAGCTG
>JAFRUW010000120.1 GCA_017438675.1 Oscillospiraceae bacterium
GAACAGAAGACAGATACTACGCGGGATTTGCAATAGAAGAAGCATGTAAAATCATGTATCAAAAAGGCTCCCTTGAGGGGCGACCATTGGTCGCCCGCGAGACACCGTACTAAAATCTACCGACCATGTAAGCGATCAGCGGACGTTAGAGGTACAATCTATTAAGGTTTAGGGACTCCGCACTAACGTATACGTACAACCTATTTCACCACCGGAGGACGCCGTGTTTTCCACCACGGGTTTCCAAAGGGCAGAGCCCTTTGGTTGCTCTTTCGTCCATTTCTGTCAACACAGAAATGGACCGCCCGCCGCGCAGGCGAAAAAACTACGATTACAAAGGCATTTCAATAAAAACAAACACCCTCCTTCCCCGCATTTACCAATCATAAATCCCCGCCTCGCCGCAAAAAATAGAGTCAGCGGAGGTACATGCTATGAACGCTGACGGTATTTGGAGGCTTTTTGTTAAGACGGGGGATCCGAACTGCTATCTTGTCTACAAGGCGGTGGAACGGACGGAGGAAAAAGACCGAAAACAGGGGACGGTTCCGGAGCTCGGCGCGAATCAGACAGATACGGGAAGTCCCCGGATGTAAACAGGAACAATAATGGGCGGCCTCGGGTCGCCCAAAATAATGCGGATATGTACATAAACACTACGGGGCTAGTTCTAAGGGAAACTGAATACAAGGAGTCCAGCAGGATACTGACGGTGCTCACCGGCACGGAGGGAAAGCTCACCGTAAGCGCAAGGGGCGCGAAACGGAAGGGGAGCAAAACCGCCTCGGCCACCCAGTTTCTGTCCTACTCCCAGATGACGCTGTACCGGGGAAGGGACAATCACTGGACGCTGACTGAGGCAGCCGGAATAGAGCTCTTCGAGGGCCTGAGAGAGGAGCTTGAGCGGCTCAGCCTGGGCGCGTATTTTGCCGAGGTCATGGAAAACGTGTCCGACGAGGACGCGCCGAACCCCGAGATACTGGCGCTGGGCCTCAATTCCCTCTACGCTCTCAGCGAGAATCTGAGACCGGCGGAGGTCATAAAGGCGGGATTTGAGCTTAAGATGATGGCCCTTGCGGGGTTTGAACCAATGCTCGAGGGCTGTTCTGTCTGCGGCGAAATGATGCCGGAAAAGTGCCGGCTTGACCTTGTGGGAGGCCTCATATACTGCCATAAGTGCGGCGGGGCGGATGAGCTGACGGCAGCCCTGTCATCGGGAGCCCTTGCGGCCATGCGGTATATCCTGAACGCTGAGCCGAAACGCATATTCTCCTTCTCCCTGGGAGAGCTGGCCATGGGGGAACTGTCCCGGGCGGCGGAAAGATATTTGCAGATACAGATGGACAGAGAATTCAAAACTTTGGAGTATTATAAGAAGATAAAGATATGAGTGAAACGATTACATTAACCGAAAAATCATTGAGAATACTTGAGCTCCCCCAGGTTCTGGAACTGCTCAAGGCAAAAGCCGGAAGCGAACCGGCAAAGGAACAGATCGAGGCCCTGAGACCCTCGGTCGATCCCTATGAGATAAAGCGCAGGCTGGATGAGACGTCGGCGGCGAAGAAGCTCATCGGCATAAAGGGCAATCTGTCCTTCTCCGGCCTTAAGGACGTGCGCCCGTCGGTGTACAGGGCGGAGCGGGGCGGTATGCTGAACACCCGTGAGCTTATGGATATCGGCGCTCTCCTCAGAGCCGCCAGAACGGTGCAGAGCTATCCCATGGGGGACAAGCCCGTGAACACGGAGATAGACTACCTGTTCACCGCCCTCCACGCCAACAAGTATTTTGAGGACAAGATAGCAAACTCCATCATGGGGGAGGAAGAGATCGCGGACAACGCCAGCCCCGAGCTTGCGGATATCCGCCGGCACATCAGAAACGCCAACGAGAAGGTGCGCCAGTCCCTGCAGAAGATAATATCCTCACCCGCCTACTCAAAGGCACTGCAGGAGCCGATCATCACCATGCGCAACGGCAGGTACGTGGTCCCCGTTAAGGCGGATCACCGTTCCTCCGTCCCCGGACTTGTCCACGACATATCATCCTCCGGCGCCACGCTCTTTGTGGAGCCTATGGCGGCCGTCCAGGCCAACAATGACATCCGGGAGCTTCTGGCCAAGGAGAAAAACGAGATCGACCGCATCCTCATGACCATGTCGGCGGAGGCGGCGGATTTCGGCGAGGACATAGTAATGAACGTGAACGTCCTCACCCAGCTTGACGTGATCTTCGCAAAGGCAAAGCTGTCCTATGACCAGGACGGCGGCGCGCCGGAATTAAGTGAGGATGGGAGCCTATATCTCAGGCGCGCCCGCCATCCTCTCTTGCCGAAAAAGACTGCCGTACCCATCGACGTGACTCTGGGGGGCGAGTTCGACACCCTTGTCATCACCGGCCCCAACACCGGCGGCAAAACCGTGAGCCTCAAGACCATGGGACTGCTCTGCCTCATGGCCCAGTGCGGGCTGCACATCCCCGCCGCCGACGGCAGCAGGGTACCTGTTTTCAATAAGATACTTGCGGATATCGGTGACGAGCAGTCCATAGAGCAGTCCCTGTCCACCTTCTCATCCCACATGGTGAACATTGTGGAGATCCTGAAGGA
>JAFRUW010000121.1 GCA_017438675.1 Oscillospiraceae bacterium
GGATACTACGACACCTTCCGCAACAGGCTCATGTTCCCGGTCATAGACGTCAGAGGCAGCGTAATAGGCTTCTCGGGAAGAATACTGGGTGACGGGGAGCCGAAATACTTAAACTCCCCGGATACGGTGGTTTTTAAGAAAAGCAAGAACCTTTTCGGACTGAATCTGGCAAAAAAGTCTAAAATGGGTATGATTCTTCTCGTTGAGGGCAATATAGACGTAGTGAGCCTTCATCAGGCGGGGATCGACGCCGCCGTCGCGTCCCTGGGCACATCCCTGACCCCTGATCAGGCGCGGCTCATCTCCCGGTACACGGAAAACGCCGTTATATGCTACGACTCCGACACCGCGGGACTTAAAGCGGCCCAGAGGGCCATAGACATACTTGAAAAGACAGGCCTCACCGTGAAGGTGCTGAACGTCCCCGGGGCGAAGGACCCGGACGAGTATATTAAGGAGAGGGGCGCCGATTCCTTCCGGGCGCTTCTGGAAAAAAGCGAGAACCACGTCGAATACAGGCTTATGGCCATCCGTCAGAAGTACGACCTTGAGGTGACGGAGGATCGGGTGAGTTTCTTAAACGAGGCCACGGAGATGCTGTCATCCCTTCCCAGCGCCATAGAGCGGGAGATATACGGTGCAAAGGTGGCGGAGCTTGCGGGGGTCACTCCGGAGGCGGTGGCCGCCGAGGTGAAGAAGGCCTACAGGAAGCGGGTAAGATCCGAGCGGTCACGGTTTGAAAAGGAAAGCACCCGCCCGGCCGTAACTGCCCAGCCCGGCGACAGGTCCCTCAGGTACGACAATGTCAGGTCGGCGGCGGCGGAGGAGGGCGTCATCAGGCTGCTGCTCCTTGACCCGTCCCTTGTGAGGATGGTGAAGGATCTGACAAAGGCGGATTTTTCGTCGGAATTTTTAGGCAGGGCCTTTGGTGAGATAAAAAGACGGATCGAGGAAGGCGGCAGTGTATCGATACCGATACTCAGCGAATGCCTGTCCCCGCCGGAGATAAGTCAGCTTACGGGAATCGTCCAGAAGCCGGAGGCAATGGGCGGCTATGAGCAGGCGATGACCGATTACATAAACAAAATGAAAACAGAAAAGCTGAAAAAGGATTTTGACTCAGCCGTAAAAAGATACAGAGAAACAAAGGGGTATGGTGATAAGTGATGGATAACAACGAAAAGAAAAGCATGGATCAGACAAACGAGAAGCCTTCAATGGAGGTTATCAAGGAACGCCTCAACAAGCTCATTGAGGAGGGAAAGAAGAAGGGCATGCTCAGCTCCAAGGAGCTCATGGATGTCCTTGAGGAGCTGAATCTTGAGCAGGAGCAGATCGACAGGTTCTACGACACACTTGAGAAGCTGGAGATCGACATCACCGAGGACGACGTTCTGGCAGTTCTGCCGGTGGACGACGTTTCCCCGGAGCTTGAGGATCTGGAGGACATCGAGGAGATCACCAAGGAAGAGCTGGTGGACACCGATGCCCTGATGGACACCTTCAGCATCGATGACCCGGTCAGGATGTACCTGAAGGAGATCGGCAAGGTCAACCTGCTGACTCCCGAGGAGGAGATCGAGCTGGCGAAGAAAATGGCAGAGGGCGACGAGGACGCGAAAAAGCGCATGGCCGAGGCCAATCTGCGCCTTGTGGTCTCCATCGCCAAGAGATATGTGGGCCGCGGAATGCTGTTCCTGGACCTCATCCAGGAGGGCAATCTTGGCCTTATCAAAGCGGTGGAAAAGTTCAACTACACCAAAGGCTACAAGTTCTCAACCTACGCCACATGGTGGATCCGTCAGGCCATAACAAGGGCCATCGCCGACCAGGCCAGGACCATCAGGATCCCCGTCCACATGGTGGAGACAATAAACAAGGTCATCCGCGTATCCCGTCAGCTTCTCCAGGAGCTGGGTCATGACCCCTCCCCGGAGGAGATTTCGGAAGAGATGGGAATGCCCGTGGAGAAGGTCCGCGACATTCTGAAGATCGCACAGGAGCCCGTATCTCTCGAGACCCCCATCGGCGAGGAGGAGGACAGCCATCTGGGCGACTTCATCCCCGACGAGGACGCTTCCGAGCCTGCAGAGGCGGCTTCCTTCACGCTTTTAAAGGAACAGCTCATGAATGTTCTCAGCACCCTCACCCCCAGAGAGGAAAAGGTGCTGCGTCTGCGTTTCGGCCTTGAGGACGGACGCACCCGCACCCTTGAAGAGGTGGGCAAGGAGTTCAACGTCACCCGTGAACGCATCCGCCAGATCGAGGCCAAGGCACTCCGAAAACTCCGTCACCCCAGCCGCAGCAAAAAGCTCAAGGACTTTTTAAATTAATAAACGGCAAACACATCAAAGCGCCGCGGACACCCCGCGGCGCTTGTATAGTCTCTTTAAACGATTGCTCTTTACAGACCCACTACTTTACGTGCAATAAGTATTACGTCGGAGTTGCTGACTGCGGAGTCATTGTTCATGTCGGCACGGATCAGCTGCTCGCCGGACAAAACCGTGATCTTAACTACGTGCTTTGCCGCCAGAATAAGATCGGTGTTTTTAACAAAACCGTCAAAATCCAGATCTCCCTTTATCACCGCTGTGCCGGTGGTGGTAAAGGAACCTTCCGCGCCCCAGTAGGTCTGACCGTTCACGACGGCATAGAACTTGTATTTGTACGTGGTGCCGGGGGACAGGGTATAGCCGCACTCTGTTGTAATACGGAAGAACACCCTCGGTCTTGTGTAGGTATCGTTCCTGCCCTTTGCCAGATAGTTTCCGTTCTGATCGTAGAGATACATTCCGGTCTCTGTGCATGTGCCGCCGTTAAAGGTGATCTCCTGACCGATGGCGGCGTCGGTTTCTCTTATGAACGTATAATTGTCGTTGCTCCATGGGACAAATGACACGCTGACGCCTGTGGTGGTGAAGGAGCCCTCGGTTCCCCAGTAGGTCTGACCGTTCACGATGGCGTAGAACCTGTATTTGTACGTGGTGCCGGGGGACAGGGTATAGCCGCATTCCGTGTTGATGCGGAAGAATACTCTCGGCGCGGTATAGGAACTGTTTTTACCCATGGCGAGGTAATTGCCGTTCCGATCGTAGAGATACATGCCGGTCTCTGTGCATGTGCCGCCGGTCACGGTGATCTCCTGGCCGATGGCGGCGTCGGTGTCTCTTATGAAAGTATAATTATCATTGCTCCAGGCGGCAAAGGAAACGCCGGGTTCGTTAATGAAGCTGCTGTAATTTGAGGCGTGCTTGTAGTAAGATACGGAGCTTACATTTACCGTGCGGCCCCAATAAATGAGATCGTTTTCGGGTGCATACCCGCTTCCGCTCGGATGGTAATTGCACTCAGCCAAAGTCAGGGTATTTCCGCTTCTGCCGATACATAATGCCGAGTGACCGCTGGAGTCATTTCCGAAGCGGAGATAATCGCCAGCCTGTATGTTGGCGGTGTCGGTGCGCTTTGCCATGGCGGAAGCTCTCACGCCGAAGATCTCATAAAACAGCTTGCAGGCAAAGCCCCAGCACTGGATGCCGCCGTCAAAGTAATTGCACTCGTATTGTCCGACCGCAGCCGTACCGTTATGAGTAGAGCAAGGCCTTGAGGTCACGCTGTTTTGGAAGCTTTCGTCCTTTCTGGCTCTGAGTCCTGCTTCGGAGGGCGTTGTAACATAGTGATTCCAGAACTGTCCGTGAGGGAATTGAGTTTTAAGTGAGGCTATTTTCTGATTGATGCTTGCCGCGACCGCAGGCGGCGAAAATGAGGGTATCAGTGCCGCGAACAAACAAAGGCAGAGCGCAAACGCAATGATCTTCTTTAATCTGATATTCATTATATCGTGTCCTTTCAGACATATCCAACAACAAACCGGCGCTTCGCAGTTTGTGAAGCGCCGATTATTGGTTTTTTTATTATTTAATAAGGCTCAGCGCCGCTTCGTCGGCCACTACTGTGACGTCGCCGTGGAGCTGGAGGACGGAAGCCTGGCAGGCGGGGGTGATGGGGCCGCAGACGGCGTCACGAAGGGCGGGAGCCTTGTCCTCGCCGCTTACGACGATGAGGATCTTCTTCGCACTCATGATGGTGCCGATGCCCATGGTGTAGGCGTAGCGGGGAACGTCGTCGATGGAGTCGAAGAATCTCTTGTTGGCGTCGATGGTGCGGTCGGTGAGCTTTACGCAGTGGGTGCCGTACTTGAAAACGTCCCCGGGCTCGTTGAAGCCGATGTGACCGTTGTGGCCGAGACCGAGAAGCTGGAGATCCACGCCGCCCACGGACTCAATGACCTTGTCGTAGTCGGAGCAGGCCTTCTCACTGTCGGGCTCCATGCCGTCGGGGAGGTTGGTGTTTGCGGGGTCGATGTTCACATGGCTGAAAAGATTGTCGTGCATGAAGTAATAATAGCTCTGTTCGGCTGTCCTGGGGAGACCCTTGTACTCATCCAGGTTCACGGATGTGACCCCGGAGAAGTCCAGATCGCCGTTTTCATAGCCCTTCACCAGCTCGGCATAGGTGCCGATGGGGGTGGAACCGGTTGCCAGACCCAGAACGCAGTCCGGCTTTAAAATGACCTGTGCCGCGATGATGTTTGCCGCCTTGCGGCTCATATCGTTATAATCCTTGGCTCGAATGATCTTCATTTTCGTTGCTCCTTATAATTATTAGAATGTATCCTGATTATATCACATAAATCCATAGGGATTCAATATGCTTTACTCAACGGTGACGGATTTTGCCAGATTTTTCGGCTTGTCGATGTCACAGCCGTTTTCCTTCGCCACATAGTAGGCGAAGATCTGCAGGGGAATGACCTCGGCGAGGGAGCAGAACAGCGGGTCAAAGCGGGGGACGCTGATGCCGTCGTCTGTCTCGGCGAAGATGCGGAGGTTCCCCTCAAGGGCCACGCCCAGAACCTTGGCGCCCCTTGCCTTGACCTCCTTTATGTTGGACAGCATCTTGTCGAACAGACGCTCACAGCAGGCGAGGGCGATAACAAGCCTGCCCGGCTCGATGAGGGTGATGGTGCCGTGCTTCAGCTCCCCGGCGGCGTAAGCCTCGGAATGGATATAGGATATCTCCTTGAGCTTCAGTGAGCCTTCAAGGCAGGCGGCGTAATCGGTATTCCTGCCGATGAAAAACAGTGATGTGTTTTTGTAATACTTGGACGCCAGATAGGGGATATGGCGGTTTAAGTCGATGGCGCGCTGAACCATGCTGGGTATCTTTTCGATCTCGGAGAGCAGCCGCATCCGCTCGGCGCTGTCGATCTTACCCAGTATATCCGCCATGTACACGGCGAAGAGATAGAGTACCGCCACCTGGGTGGTGTAGCCCTTTGTGGTGGCCACGGCGATTTCGGGGCCGGCACGGGTGTAGATCACATCGTCCGCAAGCTTCGCTATGGTGCTTGCCACTACGTTCACGATGGCGAGCGTCCGCGCGCCGATGGATTTAGCCTCTTTGAGGGCGGCGATCGTGTCGGCGGTCTCGCCGGACTGGGATATGACGATGACAAGAGTCTTTTCGTCGATGATGGGATTTGAGTATCTGAACTCGCTGGCAAGCTCCGCGAATACGGGAACCCGGGTCAGAGCCTCGATGGTGTACTTGCCGGCGCAGCCTGCGTAATACGCGGAACCGCAGGCCAGTATGACGATCTTGTTGACGGTTTTCAGATAGTCCGGGGTGAGGGATATGTCGTCCAGCACCACTCTGCCGTCCTTTATGCGGTGGTCGATGGCTGTTTTCAGGGCTCTGGGCTGTTCCATGATCTCCTTCAGCATAAAGTGATCGTAACCGCCCTTTTCCGCGGCCTCAATATCCCATACCACGCGGCTCACGGGCTTTTCGATCCTTCTGCCGGCAAAGTCGTAAATGCTGACGCCGGAGGGGGTCATCTCGCAAAGCTCGCCGTCGTCAAGATATATGACGTTTTTCGTGTAGCTGACCAGCGCGGTCACGTCGGAGGCGAAGAAGGTCTCACCGGCGCCGACGCCGATTATCAGGGGGCTGGCCTCCTTAACGGCGATCACCGTGTCCGGGTGGTCGGAGCAGATACAGCCGAGACCGTAGGAACCCTCGAGACGGGAGGCCACCTTCATGACGGCCGCCCGGAAATTGCCTTTGTAATACATCTCCAGAAGGTGGACAATGACCTCGGTGTCGGTCTCGCTGAGGAAGGTGAAGCCGCACTGGATAAGCTCTTCCCTGAGGTCAACATAGTTTTCGATAATGCCGTTGTGAACGATGGCGAATCTGCCGTCATTTGACATGTGGGGATGGGCGTTTTGGTCCGTGGGAGCGCCGTGGGTTGCCCATCGGGTGTGGCCGATGCCGGTGGTGCCTTTCATGGCGGGCCTGTTTTCCACCTTTTCGCAGAGGGCGCTTATCATGCCGGAGCTTTTCACCAGCTCCAGCTTCCCTTCATTTATAACGGCAATGCCCGCGGAATCATAGCCCCTGTACTCCAGCTTTTTAAGCCCGTTTAAGAGTATGGGCGTGACGTTTTCGTTCCCGGTGTAGCCTACTATTCCGCACATGGACGCTGACCTCCTTTTGGGTTAAGAAAAACCTGATTAAACAAACAACAACCAATGTTACCATTTACCGTGTTAAAAGTCAAGAACAGGAAGAGAACCCTTATGAAAAATATTCATGTCTGCGCCGTAATATTTGACATATCCGAATTATTCGGTTATACTGTTACATTATTATTTATTTGGAGGTCTTTGGACACTATGAAAAAACTTGTTTGTCTTATTATGGCACTTATGCTTCTCGCTGTCTGCACAGCATGCTCCGGCAGCAATGGGGACTACTCCAAGTACGGCAAAAGCGCCGTTCTTGAGCTTGATTCCGCCTCTGCGAAACCGGGCAGCACCGTAAAGCTCGATATATCCCTTAACAACAACCCCGGCACAACCACCATCGGACTGGA
>JAFRUW010000122.1 GCA_017438675.1 Oscillospiraceae bacterium
CTTCGGAGAAAAACCTGTTTCCTTTTTGCTGTTTTTCATATCAATGCGCGGGGAAAGCTCTATACCTCCACGCGCCACGGTTTATGACCGTAACGCTTATCCGGAGGCGGATACTCCATGTAATCCCCGTAATGACGCCGCAGATAGGCGTCGGGATCAGCGGGGAGCGGTACTTCAACACCGTCGAAAACCCCTTCCGACAGGGGCAGCAGTTCATCCCTGAGCATGTAATCCACCTTCCTTGCGGGATAATGGAGGAAGGCGACCGCCTTTGTATCGGTCCCCTCATATCGCATGGTCTCCCGCTCCAGGGCGTCGGCAATGACGCGCCTCGGCACAAGCTTCATCGCGCAGTGGAGCATCCTGCGAACTGCCCCCAGCGCCTTGCGTTTGGCCGTATCGGGCGGGGCGCTGAGATCCGGCGACTGTCTGAGGACAAAGAGCCTTATACGCCGCTGACAGCGTCGGAACTGCTTTTCATTGAGTCTCTCATCGTCCGGTACGGAATCGAAGGGACAGATATCGATGTACACCCCGTGGTGGATATCAAGCTTCCGGTTGGAATACTCCATAAAAACCGTGCCGTCCACCCGCAGCTTTGAATAGAAATAGGGACATGCCCCGTCACTGTACGGTGTCTGAAGGGTATAGCCCGTCGGCAGAAGTGCCGGTGCCTTTTCAAGAAAGCGCCGGTAATCGGAGCGAAGCATCCCCACGTCCAGATCGTCGTCCCACGGGATAAATCCCCCGTGACGGACAGCACCCAGCGCCGCCCCGTCAATGAGAAAGCACGGGATCGACAGTGTGCCGCACAGCTCCAGCAAAACCTTCAGGGCTTTGCGCTCAATATTCTGAATAGCCTGCAGTTCCGCGTCGGAATAAACCGTAAGCTCACTCATCTGCCGTTCCTTTCTTCCGGTCGTACATATCGCGGATGGCGTCGGTCACGTTTTTTTCGTACTTATCCCAGGTCAGATTTCTGACCGCGTCCCTTGCGGCGGCTCCCATGGAAGAAAGGGCGCCCCGGTGGGCAATACACCAACGCATCCTGTCGGCAAGAGCCTCAACGTCCCCCGCGGGGATAACAAAACCGTTCTCTCCCTCACGGACATAGTCGTTTACGCCGGTGTTTTCGGTACATATTATCGGAAGCGCGCAGGCCATGGCCTCGACCCCGGCAAGGCTGAGCCCTTCCGTAAAGGACGGGAGCAGAAACACATCCGCGTTTTCATAGAGTTTTTTCATCTCCGCAGGAAGCACCGCGCCGGTAAATGTCACGTTCGGCATCTCCCGCGCCTCCTTTATATACCACGAATCCGGGTCATAGCGCCCGGTGAGGGTCACGGTAAAAGCGTCCTGCGGCAGCATGCGGAGGGCCTCCAGAAGCACCGGTATGCCCTTCCTGTAATTTGCGGTCCCCACAAACAAAAACCGAACGGGCTCGCCGGCGGAGGGCGCTGAGTGTGTCACTGTGCTCTGAACATTCGCGCCGTAGGGAACCCGGTAAATCCGGGAGCTGTCCACCCCGCACCGCACAAGGCTGCCGTCCACAAAAGAGGACGGGGAAAGGAAGAAATCTGTAAGCTCCAGCTCCTCCCAATGGCGCCTCATGTGACGCTCGTTCCAGAGGGCGCTGTCCTCCCTGCGAAAGTCTTCCTTGCCGCTTCGGGCGATTTCCGCTTCGTAAATCTTTTTTCTGTCCGGCCTCGCGCCGATGGACACATCAAGGACGCGGACGATCTCCGGGTTGTGCTTCTTCAGTTCGCGAAAACAGGCAGTCGCCGTACTGTCGTACAGCACAACGGCGTCGGCGCTGCGGCGGGCGGCAAGCTTCGCCAGCTTTTTCCCGAACCGGTCTGCGTTCAGTCTCTGAACAAAACGGTAGAGATCGCGGCCGTGATCGAGCCGGTATATTACCGCCTCAAGCATACCGCGAAAGGAACCGATCGTCACCACCTCATCGTCTTCGAGATCGGGATTGCGCCGGGCAAGTATTCGTTTTTGATCCTGGGACGGCATCAGCTTCCGAATGAATCCGGAGCGGGACGATGATTTTGAATAAATCGTCGTCACATAGCACTCAAGCATTCCGTTTTTTTTAAGGGCGGAAGCCAATCTGTAGGAATGCTGCTTCCCCGGATGAGCTGCAATTACTTTCATATCCCGTTATCTTTCCGTCTGAACAAAGCCCCGATTTTTAAAAATGCACCCTTAACAAGGGATTTTTCATAACCGTTCATACCC
>JAFRUW010000123.1 GCA_017438675.1 Oscillospiraceae bacterium
ACAGAGCCGCCCCGGTGGACCTTTGATTCGTGGAGCAAAATCGCCTGTATGGGGGTGTGTATCTCCCTGGGCTATCTTACCAAGTCGAATATCATGTACGGGATACTGGTATTCTTTCTGTGTTTATTATTCGTATATCTCAGACAGAAGTCATACAGAATATTTACGGTAAAAGCAATCCTGTTTGCGCTGTTGTTCGTTGTGATACCGATACTCCCTGAGAGCGCCCGGATGATAAAAACTTTCGGCACACTGTTTCCTCCCGAGATCTCATCGTCGCAGCTTGTATTGACGCCCGATCCCCGTTACTGGGTCATGAATCTTGTGAAGCATCTGTCATATAATATGGGCCAGCCGCTGACCGGAAATCTGTTTGCGGGCCTGGTTACGGGCGTTGCAAATGTGCTTCAGCTTGATCCTGCCGATCCGGCAGTCGCATTGGCCGAGTATCACATTCCGGAGGGAGTGTATTATAATCATGATACCGCGCAAAACCCGCAAATCGTATGGTTGTTGATCATTGCTCTGTGTTGGAGAGCGGCTGCCTTATTATATAGCAAGAGAAAAGGGATACAGAGTGAAAAAATGCAGAGGCCGGAAAGACAGTTTGTCCTTTGTTCGATTCTGGCCTTTGTTTTTCTGCTTTGTTTTTTGAGATGGAACATTTTTCAGACACGTTTTGAGCTTGCGTATCTGGCAGTGCTGTGCGTGACGGTTGCGAGGCTGTTTGAAACGATCCTGATGAGAAAAAAACAGGCGGCTTATTTTGTAATGGGGGCGATCACATGCTGGAGTATGCTGATCATGTCAGACATGTGGAAGTACCATTATGACATAGTAAAAAAACAAATGGAAAGTGAACCGCACTTCGGTTACTTTTCCGCCAATACGGATAAGTTTGTATTCTTCCAGGAAACAACAAAGCTCGCGACGGAAGCGGGGTGGAAAACAGTGGGTGTTTTTGCCGATGAGGCTTTATTTGAGTATCAGCTGTGGAAGATGCTGCCGCCGGAAACAAGGATAGAACATGTCATGGTTGGAAACCCGACCGGACAATATGAGGACGAGACTTATACACCGGATGGGGTGTTCTGGTTTGGTAAGATTCCGGATGAGGAGATGTTTACATACAACGGAGCGGACTATTATCCGATTGTAAGATATCCGTACAAAGATGCTGACTGGGTAAGCCTGTTTCAGAAAAAGTGATGAAGAAGATCCTTATTTTAACAACGTATAACGACATCCTCACCACAAAGCAACCGGAGGGAACTGCACAGGCTACTGCCGTAACGATGGATGTGGCGCGGGTGAAGGAACTGCTGGTAGAAGCGGGATTTACGGTGGGAATCTCATCTTTCGCCACGCTTGACATATCCGCGGTGGAGGCGGGGACGTATGTGTTGTATGCCTCCAGTGAAGATGAGGGGAAGTTTTATAAGCAGTATATCGAGGATGCGCTGCTGGCGCTTTTGGGGCGCGGTGCAGTGCTACTGCCGGAGTTCAAATGGTTTCGGGCACATGGCAATAAGGTGTTTCAGGAACGATTGCGGGCATCGTTTTCCGACGAGAAGTTACAGGAGCCTGCAGGGATCGGGATCGGACATGTCAGAGAGCTTGACAGGGTAATCGGCAACGTAATGTATCCTGCTGTCATAAAATCCTCCGGCGGCGCCGGCAGCCGCGGTGTCGTACGGGCGGATTCGGAAAGAGCCTTATGGCGGGAAGTTTCGCGCCTGATGCGTCACACCTATTATGATTTCGGTTATACGAGGGGATTACGATTCGGCCTGTTTGTAAAGCGATTGTTGCGGCGCATTACCGGAAAGCGTGTTGGGGACGAGACGGTATTTCGTTCCGCGCAGACCAATGCCGTGGTGATACAGCCGCTGATTGAAGGGCTGGACGGAGATTACAAGGTCCTTTATTTTTACGGAAAA
>JAFRUW010000124.1 GCA_017438675.1 Oscillospiraceae bacterium
ATGCCCTCGATGTCCTCGGGGGATGTCTCAAGACGGACGAGAACGACCTTTTCGCCTCTGGCGGCCCATTCCTAGGCGTCCTCAGCGGAGAAGACCACCTTGCCGCAGGCAGCGCCGGGAGACGCGCCCAGAGCCTTGGCTGCGGGTGCGGCTGCCTTCAGGGCCTTGGGGTCGAACTGGGGATGGAGCAGGGTGTCAAGGTTTCTGGGGTCGATCATGGCGACGGCCTCTTCCTTGGTCCTCTTGCCCTCGGCGACCAGATCGCATGCTATCTTGAGAGCGGCCTGAGCCGTTCTCTTGCCGTTTCTGGTCTGGAGCATGTAAAGCTTGCCGTGCTCAACGGTAAACTCCATGTCCTGCATGTCGCGGTAGTGGTTTTCAAGAATTGAGCAGACTTCCTTGAACTGAGCAAATGCCTCAGGGAACTTCTGCTCCATTTCGTCGATGTGCATGGGGGTGCGGACGCCGGCAACAACGTCTTCGCCCTGAGCGTTTGTCAGGAATTCGCCGAACAGGCCGGTCTCGCCTGTGGCGGGGTCGCGGGTAAAGGCAACGCCTGTGCCGCAGTCGTCGCCCATGTTGCCGAAGGCCATGCTCTGTACGTTGACGGCTGTGCCCCAGGAATAAGGAATGTCGTTGTCTCTGCGGTATACGTTTGCTCTGGGGTTGTCCCAGGAGCGGAAAACGGCCTTGATGGCGCCCATAAGCTGTTCCTTGGGATCGTCGGGGAAATCTGCGCCGATCTTTTCCTTGTACTCGGCCTTGAACTGATATGCCAGCTCCTTGAGATCCTCAGCGGAGAGCTCCACGTCCTGAGTGACGCCCTTTTCCTCTTTCATCTTATCAATAAGCTGCTCAAAGTACTTCTTGCCGACTTCCATAACAACGTCGGAATACATCTGGATAAATCTTCTGTAGCAGTCCCATGCCAAGCGGGGGTTATTGGACTTCTCGGCGATAACGTCAACAACCTGCTCGTTAAGGCCCAGGTTCAGAATGGTATCCATCATGCCCGGCATGGATGCACGGGCGCCGGAACGGACGGATACGAGAAGGGGATTTTCCAGATCGCCGAACTTCTTGCCGGTGATGCCTTCCATCTTCTCGATATACTCCATGATCTGCGCCTGGATCTCACTGTTGATCTGCTGACCGTCCTCATAATACTGAGTACATGCCTCGGTGGAGATTGTAAAGCCCTGGGGAACGGGAAGTCCCAGATTGGTCATCTCTGCCAGATTCGCGCCCTTGCCTCCGAGGAGCTCCCTCATGGAGCCGTTGCCTTCAGAGAACAGATAAACGTACTTCTTGCCCATCGTTTTGCCTCCTGTTTTTTTTAATTTGCTGAAGTGTCCATATATTATACCAATTCGGATTGGTTTTTTCAATACAAAATTGTCGAATTCTTCGTTTTTTTGCTGTTTTTCTTTTGTCGATTTCTGCGGCGGAGCATCATTTCCCCACGCAGAACCGGCTGAAAATGTCGGTGATTATATCGTCCTTCACGCTCCTGCCGGTGAGCTCGCCCAGTGCGGCGCAGGCCGCCTCCGCGACGGACAGCACCGCGTCCGGCGTCATACCCGCGGCAAGAGCCTCCTTCGCCTGTCTTACAGCGTCAAGCGCTCTGCCCACGGCCTCGGCCTGCCGCGCGTTTGTCAGTATCTCCCCGGGAACGGCGGCGGCGTTTTCACCGAACAGCTCCTTTACCGCGCTGCCGAAGCCTTCAAGCCCCTCCCCCGTTTTTGCGGAGAGCCTGCACACCCGGTCAAAGCCCTCGGGTGCGTCAAACAGCGGTTGGCGGATGTCAGTCTTGTTTATCACCGCCACGGAGTATTCCGCGGTCTTTGCCGCTTCTATAACATCCCTGTCGTCGGGTGTAATGGGCTCCGACCCGTCGAACACGGCGATGACAAGCCGCGCCGTCTCCGCCGCCTCTCTTGCGCGCCTGACCCCCAGCCTCTCCACGGTGTCCTCCGTTTTACGGAGGCCGGCTGTATCCGCAAGGCGGAGCACCACGCCGCCCACAATGGCCTTCTCCTCCACGGTGTCCCGGGTGGTCCCGGCAATGGACGTTACGATGGCGCGGTCGTAGCCTAAAATCGCGTTTAGAAGGGACGATTTCCCGGTGTTGGGCCTGCCGATTATGGCGGCGGGGACGCCCTCCCGCATGATCCGGCCCCTGTCGAAGGTGGAAAGCAGCCTTTCAAGTTCCGTTTCAGCACTCTCAAGGGTGGCTGTGTAGTTTAAAAGGGAAAAATCGTCAATGTCCTCGTCGGGGTAGTCGATGACCGCCTGAAAGTGGGAGATCATCTGAACGAGGCTGTCGTAAATCTTATCGGTTTTCCGTCCGATGGAGCGGCCCAGCTGACCGGCGGCGTTCTCTGCTGCTAAAGGCGTTTCCGCGTCGATGAGGTCGATTACCGCCTCCGCCTGGGTGAGATCCATGCGCCCGTTTAAAAACGCACGCTTTGTGAACTCCCCCGCCAGCGCCTGCCTCGCCCCGGCTTTGAACAGGGACCGCAGTCCCTCGTTTAAAACCACCGGCGACCCGTGGCACTGGAATTCAGCGGTGTTCTCCCCGGTATAGCTCCCCGGGCCCCGGCTCACGGTACAGAGGCACCTGTCGATAACGTGCCCCTCGGCGTTATAGAGATCGCCGAAATAGAGCTTCCTGTCCTCGGCGTCGTCAAGGGACGAAATGCTCTTTGTCTTGAAAACCTTATTCGCTATATTTATCGCGTCGTCCCCGGACAGGCGGATTATCCCGATGGCGGAGATAACATTCCCCGTACTGATCGCCGCAATGGTATCGCTCATTGTTTATCCTCCGATAATGGCGGGCCGGTTGTCAGCGGGCGGATATGGAATCCGCCCCTACGCGGTTATTTTTCCCGCCGCACCCGTAGGGGCGATCATTGATCGCCCGCTTTCAAATTCATGTTTTAATTCACCGAATTAAAAAACACCGCCATTTGCCATTTACAATTTGCCTTTTTCAATTTGTTCCTCCGCTCATGCCGCGGGGCACATACTTTCTCGTTTGAGAAAGTATGCAAAGCAAACCTCGTCGCAGCAGGCTTCACTAAGCTCGCCCTCCCTTGGTCGGTCGGGCTCACCCGCTTCGGCTGCTGCTCCTCTTCCCACAAAAACTACGTTTTTGCGGGAGCCCTGTATGTCCCCCTTTGGAAACCCCCCGGTGGAAACAAATCGTTCCTCCGGTCGTGGGGCATATTGTGCATATACGATAGTGCGCCATCCCTGAACCTTAACAGTCTCTGCGTCTAATGTCCGCTGAACGCTCCTGCTCTGTTATTATAGATTTGCGCTCACTTGGCGGGCGCGGAGGCCCGCCGCTACACGGGCATGGCGGTTATCCGAACGCGCATGTAAATACGCACGCATCCGTAGGGGCGATCATTGATCGCCCGTTTTCAATCCATTTGCAATTTGCAATTTAAAATTCAATATCCTCCAGCTCTTTCAGCCACAGGGCGCTTGCGGCGTCGGTGGGCATACTCCAGTCGCCGCCCGGCGACAGGGTCAGGGTGCCGATCTTCGGCCCGTCGGGGGCGCAGGTGCGCTTGAACTGCTGGGCAAAGAAACGGCGGTAAAAAATCTTCAGCCATTTGAGTATGGTTTCGCCGTCATAGTCCCCCTCAAAGGCGTATTTCGCCACTCTGTACACCTTTTTCGGCTCAAAACCCCAGCGGATGCCGTAATACAGGAAGAAATCGTGAAGCTCATAGGGCCCGATGATGTCCTCCGTCCTCTGGGAAATAACTCCGTTTTCGGCAGGTAAAAGCTCCGGGCTCACGGGGGTGTCAAGGATGCTTTTCAGCACTTCGGTGAGCTCCGGGTCGGTGTCGGCAATGTAGCCCACCAGATACCGCATCATTGTCTTGGGTACACCGGCGTTCACGCCGTACATGCTCATGTGGTCGCCGTTGAAGGTGGCCCAGCCCAGGGCCAGCTCGCTCATGTCCCCGGTACCGACGACAAGTCCGCCGCAGCCGTTGGCAATGTCCATAAGGACCTGTGTGCGCTCACGGGCCTGAGCGTTCTCGTACACCACGCTGTGATCCTCCGGGTCGTGGCCGATGTCCTCAAAATGTTTAAGCGTAACGTCCCCGATGGGTATGGTCCTGAACTCCGCCCCCAGCGCCTCGCTGAGCTTTTCGGCGTTGGACTTTGTGCGGGCGGTGGTGCCGAAGCCGGGCATGGTAATGGCGATGAGGTCATCCGCCGGGCGGCCCATCATTTTGAGCGTCCTGGCGCAGACCAGCATTGCAAGGGTTGAGTCCAGTCCGCCGGAAACGCCCACCACCAGCTTTTTCGTATATGTGTGCTGCACACGCTTTTTAAGTCCCAGGCACTGGAGATATATGGCCTGCTCACAGCGCTTTGCCCTGTCTGCGGGATTGTCGGGAACGAAGGGCAGCTTGGGGAACTTCCGGGTCAGAACGGTGTCGGTGCACTCGCCTGTCTCATAATAGCTCATATACTCACCGGTAAACGTGCCCCTGCGGCGGCGCTCATAGTCCAGTCTTAAAACGTCGATCTCGGAATAAATGATGCCGCTTTCGGCTGTGCTTTCGGCTAAAATGTGACCGTTTTCGGCAATAATGCTGTGCCCTGCAAAGACGCTCCCCTGAGTGGACTCGCCCTCTCCCGCTTCACTGCAGATATAGCCGCAGACCAGCTTTGCGGAATGGGCGGCGATCAGCCGCCGCCTGTAATCGTCCCGGGTCACGACTTCCTCGATGGCGGAGAGGTTCACGATCACCGTCGCGCCCTTCATTGCAAGCTCCGTGGAAGGGGGATTCGGCGCCCAGAGATCGCTGCCGATCTCACAGGCAACTGTAAGCTCCCTGAGGCTGTGATGTCTGAAAACCCACTTTCTGCTGAAACAGAATGATTCGCCGCCTATATATATTTCATTTAAATCATCC
>JAFRUW010000125.1 GCA_017438675.1 Oscillospiraceae bacterium
ATACTCAGTCTTTCGCGCGGGACTGGACGATCTCTGCAAAAAGACCTCCGCGCCCGGAATAAGCAGCTCACGGCACCGCCCGGTGTTTTTCACATGGCAGACATGGGTTTTTCTGTCAATGAGGACGTTTGCGATAAACCTGTTGGGCCGGGACAGAAAAACGCCCGGGGTCACGTTGTCATATTTCATTTATGGCACTTGCAGCTGCATAGGTCGAGGAACCCCTTCTCGTCGATCCGGAACAGCTCCCAGCCATCCATCTTCCGGGCGCCGAGGGATTTGTAAAACTCCTGAGCCTCGGTGTTCCAGTCGAGACACATGAAATCTATACGGGCGCAGCCCCATTCCATTGCCAGATAAGCCAGGTTTTGAAGCATGCCGAGGCCGAGTCCCTGTCCCCTGAACTGCGGACGGACGTATATATCCTCAATATACACGCCTTTGCGGCACTTGAAGGTGGATACGTTGAAGAAATACAGCAGGTACCCTGCCGCCTCTCCGTCAACCTCGCATATAAAGCAGCGGGCGATCTTCTCGTTGAATATCACATTGTGAAGATCGGCGGGTGTGCCGGTTACCTGATCCTCAAGCTTCTCGAATGACGCAAGCTCTTTTATCATTGCGTGGACTGTCTCACAGTCCTTTTCGGTGATGTTTCTTATCTTAATCATTTGACTCTCCTGCTTATATAGTGATCTCTATCTGATTGCCCTCGGGATCGAGGACGCAGCATTCGTAATATCCGTCCCCAGTAGTTCTAGGGCCGCTTGTAATGGGGATACCTTCCGCCTTAAACCGCGCGGCGTATTCATCCACCTTTTCTTTGCTGCCCACCGACAGTGCAAGATGGATAAAACCCGCCTCCCCCGCTCTTTCCTTAAGACCGGGTATTGTCATCAGCTCAAGCCTCGCACCGGAATCGGGAGCACGCATAAAGCATGTCCTGAGCCCTCTGGCGTTTTCATAAATGCTGTCGTTGGGGATGAGGCCGAAATACTTCGCGTAAAAGTTGCGCATACCCTCAAGGTCGAAGACGTACAGGCCGATATGTTCGATTTTCATTTTTATTCTCCCCCGTTCACAATGTGGACGTTCAAATGATTATACGTCATTTCAACGCCGTTGCGGTCAAAGGCAGCTTTTATCTCTTCCATAAGGGGATGACGTACATTCGAGTAGTCGGCATTCTTAACCCACACGCGGAAGTAATAAGATATGCTGGACTCGCCGTATTCCTGCACATTCACAAAGGGAGCGGGATCATTAAGAATGCCCGGAACAGCTTCCGCCGCCTCAAGGAGCGCCTTCCGCACATTCTGCACCGGATCGTCGTAGGACGCGGAGATCGTCAGATCGATCATTCGCGTATCCTTCTCGGAGTGGTTTACGATGTTGGAAGATGAGACGGAACCGTTGGGTATATGAACGGTTTTGTTGTCCACTGTTTTCAGCTTCGTATAAAACAGGCTAATGGAATCCACCGTGCCTTTGTTGGTGCCGATCTCAACGAAATCCCCGTCCCGGAACGGTTTTGTGACCGCGATAATAAGACCGCCGGCCACATTGGCAAGCACGTTCTCCACCGCAAGGGAAAACGCGAGACCGACAACGCTGAACATGGCAATAAATGATGTTGTGTTGATGCCGAGACTGTCGGCGACTATGAGAGCCAGGAAGAACAGCAGCAGTATTTTAACAACGACTTTGATTAATCCCTTGACGGTGGGTTCAAGCTTAGTCCTGTTGACAAGCCTTTCCACCAGCTTCATCACATATTTGATAACGATATAGCCGACGATAAATATTATGAGCGCTGACAGGATTTTGCCGACAGTAAACGTGCCGACTGTAAAATTGAGTATCTGACCTAAATCCATATTGACCTCCTTTTTTATAAAAACAGCCTGCGTATCGCTTTTGCGACACCTTCATCATTGTTTGTGTCCGTGACCATATCGGCTCTCGCTCTGACATAGTCCGGAGCGTTTTTCATAGCAACGGAAAGCCCCGACGACTCCATCATGGGAAGATCGTTGTCAAAATCCCCGAATGTGCAGACCTCCGACGGATCAAGTCCCATAATGCGGCACATCCTTAAAAAGCTGCTCCCCTTGTTTACTCCTGAGGGAAGTATCTCATAAATATTGCTTGCCGAATGAAGCAGATCGACGCCCTCCATGTCTTTTGTGAGCTCCGTCAGCAGCTCGCCCTCGTTCCCGTATCTGATCCAGATTATAAACTTCAGCGGGATTATATCGGGGATTATTGCTTTGCTGTAGGTTTTCACCCTGTCAAAGCTGAAACCGTTCAGCTCAAGATCGGGATAGAACCCCGGGAAAGGATCCATATTGCGGATATAGTCCGGAAGCACCCAGCCGTCTGCGGTCTCGATATGCCATGACAGCCTGCTGCCGCTCAAAAACCGGGCGCAGCGGTCAAGATGCTTTTCCGGGAACACGGCCGTATACAGCCGCTCCCCGGTGTCACCCCGTGTGATCTCACAGCCGTTTGAGGAAATCAGCGGGCAGCCGATACCGAGATAACCGATAAACCCGCCGAGCCACGTATAGCTCCTGCCCGTGTTCACTGTAAAGTCGATGCCCTTTTCCCTGACAAGCCTGACAGCATCAAGCGTTTCCGGGGAAATGATCTTGCCGCTGCGGAACAGGGTACCGTCAAGGTCGCTTACGATCAGCTTTATATTTTTTGCCTTGTGGAGTATGTTTTCCGAAAGCATTGGGTCACTCACCTTTCGTTACCAATTATATACATAATCCCATATTTACGCAAGCTTTTAATAATAACACTTATTTATACTGAATATTGACAACAGAAAATCGCTATGTTACACTTTCCGTATTGAATAAACACTGTATAAATTATGGAGGACAACGTGAAAAAGGTCGGTATTATTATGGGGAGCGACAGTGATCTGCCGGTAGTACAGAAGGCTGTCGACACACTTAAAAGCTTTGGCGTCCCCTTTGAAGTCCACGTGTATTCAGCCCACCGCACTCCCGACGAGGCGGCTGAGTTTGCGTCAAAAGCACGTGAAAACGGCTTCGGCGCGATAATTGCGGCAGCCGGTATGGCGGCGCATCTTGCCGGGGCGATCGCGGCGAGGACAACGCTTCCGGTAATAGGAATACCCATTAAATCGAAGAATCTCGAAGGTATGGACGCGCTTCTTTCCACCGTACAGATGCCCTCCGGTATCCCTGTGGCCGCAGTGGCTATAGACGGCGCAGCCAATGCGGCGCTTTTGGCGATCCAGATCCTTGCCGTTGAGGACAAGTCTCTCGCCCAGGCTCTCGATAACGCCCGCAAGGCCGGTGCGGAAAAGGTGCTGGCAAAGAATAAAGCAGCAGAA
>JAFRUW010000126.1 GCA_017438675.1 Oscillospiraceae bacterium
ACCCGCACGCTCTTAATGTAACAACGGACAAGTATGATGTAACCGGGCTGTGCGGCAACGGCGCCGCTTACGCCGTTCAGAAGCAGGCCGGTGTTGACAAATGCGATCTGCTGATCGCCACCACCTCCTCCGACGAGCGGAACATTCTCTGCTGCATGGTGGCAAATCAGCTCGGCGCAAAGCACACCATAGCAAGAGTCCGCAATCCGGAATACGCCTCCTACATGATGTATCTTAAGGACAGCCTCAAGCTGTCCATGTATATCAATCCCGAGCTGGAGGCCGCCGAGGAAATATTCCGCATCCTCCGCTTCCCCTCCGCCACGAAGGTGAGTCCCTTCATGTTCGACCGGGTGGAAATGATAGAGATCATGCTGAGAAGCGGCAGTCCCCTTGTAGGCATGTCACTTATTAAAATGAAGCGCCAGTACAATGAGGATATCCTTGTCTGTTCCGTTCAGCGAAACAACGAGGCCATCATTCCCAACGGCGATTTTATACTGAATGAGGGCGACAGGATCTCCATAATCGGCGCGCCCGCGTCCCTGAACTCCCTGGCAAAAAAGCTGTATATCTTCAACCACAAAATTAAAAACGTCATGATCATCGGCGGCAGCCGTATCGCCTATTATCTCTCCCGTCAACTCACCGATCTCGGCATGCGTGTCAAGATCATTGACAATGACATTGACCGATGCAAAGAACTCAGCGAGCTGCTGACCGGCGTCCAGATCATCCACGGAGATGCCCGGGACCGTGAGCTTCTTGCTGAGGAAGGCCTTTCCAAAATGGACGCCTTCATAACCCTCACCAGCGTGGACGAGGAAAACATCATCGCCTCCATGCTGGGCCTTGAAAACAAAGTCCCGAAGGTTATTACAAAGATAAGCGACACCGACATGGCGTCAATGACATATCTTTTGGGCCTTGAATCCTCTATTTCCCCCAAGGACATTACGGCCGACTCCATTATCCGTTATGTAAGAGCAATGGCAAACACCGGTGAAAGCTCCATGAAGACTCTCTACACCATCTGCGGTTCCCAGGTTGAGGTCATGGAATTCCACGTTGACGGCAACCTTGATTTTCTGGGGAAACCCCTTGCGGAGCTTCCCATCAGGGAACAGACGCTTATCGGCTGTATCGTCCGGGACGGGCAGCCCATGATAGCCAAAGGCTCATCCACCATCGAGGTCAACGACAACGTCATCGTGGTGGCAGGAAAGGGCAGGATCAAGGATCTTGTAAACATTCTCAGGTGACGCCATGAATTACAAAGCTGTCTTTAACATGATTTGCCGCCTCCTTTTGATCGAGGCGGGACTGATGATGCTTTCCGTCGCGGTGGCCCTTATTTATCACGAAAATCCCGCTCCCCTTCTCATTACCATTATTATTGCTGCTGCGGTCTGCGGGCTGGGACTGTTCTTTACAAAAGGCGACAAACGGATTTACGCCCGTGAAGGCTTTGTGATCGTAGCGCTGTCTTGGGTGCTGATGTCCGCCGTGGGCGCCATGCCCTTTATCATCTCCGGATACATTCCCTCTTTTGTGGACGCCTTTTTCGAGACTGTCAGCGGCTTTACCACCACGGGAGCCACCATTCTTACGGATATCGAATCCCTGCCCCGGGGGCTTCTCTTCTGGCGAAGCTTCACCCACTGGATCGGCGGCATGGGCGTCCTCGTTTTCATGCTGGCCATAATGCCCTTATCAAATGTGCGCAGTATCTACATCATGCGCGCTGAGGTGCCGGGCCCCACAAAGTCAAAGCTTGTGCCCAAAATGAAGTCAACAGCCACGATCCTTTACGGCATCTATGTCTTCATGACGCTTACCGAGTGCTTTCTTCTTTGTCTCGGCGGTATGCCCCTGTACGACGCCCTTGTGCACTCCTTCGGCACTGCCGGTACCGGCGGCTTCTCAATAAGGACCGCCAGCATCGCCTATTACGATTCGGCATATATTCAGAACGTCATCGCCATATTCATGCTGATGTTCGGGGTCAACTTCAATATCTACTATCTTATTCTTATTAAGGATCTCCGCAGTGTATTCAAAAGCGAAGAGCTCCGTGTCTATCTCGGAATAGTGGCGGCGGCGGTCATCATTATCGCCGTAAACATCGGCGGAATGGTGGCAAGCGTTGCCGACAGTTTCCGCTTTGCCCTTTTCCAGGTCAGCTCCATAATAACAACCACCGGCTTTGCCACCGCCAATTTCGGCAAGTGGCCGACCTTATCAAAAACCATACTTGTATTCCTTATGTTCATCGGCGCCTGTGCGGGAAGCACCGGCGGCGGCCTGAAGGTCCCACGTATCGTCATCGGCACAAAGAGCTTTTTCAACGAGATAAAGCGCCTCCTTCATCCGAGAGCGGTTCAGGCAGTCCGGCTTGACGGCGATGTGATAGACAGCACCGCCGCCAGAGGATCGCTCATATTTACCTTCGCTTACCTGCTCATAACGGCCATAATAACCCTTATCGTCTCAAGTGACGGCTACGACCCCGTTACGTCCTTTACGGCGGTGGTGGCCTGCATATCCAACATCGGCCCCGGCCTCGAGCTTGTGGGCCCCACCGGGACCTTCGCCATGTTCAACCCCATAGTCAAGCTGTTCCTTTCCCTTGCCATGCTTCTGGGAAGGCTGGAGCTGTTCCCGATACTGATGCTGTTCCTCCCCTCCACCTGGCGAAGAACATAAAAACCAACGCTTCATAAAGAATCGACCCCGCAGGGCGCAAAGTCCTGCGGGGCAGTTTTATCCGTTCCGTTATTAACCGACATTTCCGAACCGCAGGAAACGTCCTCAGTCAATAATATTCAGTACATTTCTCAAAAAAGCCGGCCAATCCCCTGCCATTCATTTTCCGCGGTGACACATTGCAGCAAACTTCGACAGGTACATGTGATATATTGTATTTGCAAACATCTTGAGCCACAAAATAATGTATAACAGGAGGTTGTTTTGATGAACATGAGTTTAAAAAGCAGACTCGTTTCCCAAAGAATCGAATTACAGTGGAGCCTTATCATTCGCCTGCGGAAAAAGGCGGAAAAGCGGTTTCTTGCCTCAGGCGGCATAAACACCCGATCCTTCCTCTCCGTCTACCGTCGTCTTGACCGCCGATGCGCAAATGTCATGACCTTAAGCAATCGGTATACGGAGATAAGCGGATACTGCGGCAAAGCTCTTCCGGAGGTCACGGCGGTGCTCGTCTGACCGATGACAAAACGCCTTGCAGAACAGCCTGTTTCACGGCGCCCTGCAAGGCGTTTCTTTTTTTCTTGCTCTATAATCTTCCGAAACGCAGAGTCATTGTTCTGAGTTCATTGGCCAGGCTGTCGGTGATCTGACCTTCAACGGCACGCCAGCGCCAGTTTTTGCCGTTCAGCGAGCCGGGCATGTTCATGCGCCCCTCTTCGCCCACCACAAGATAGTCCTGCATCTGAGCAATGAACAGGTTTGCCACGGAGCTCATGCCTCCTCTTATGATCCCCTTCAGGTATCCTTCGCCTCTGCTGAGTCCCAGATATCCCTCGGCAAACTCAATAACGCCGTCATTCGTTTCGTCCAGCCACTGCTTGAGAGTGGAGTTGTCGTGGGTGCCTGTGTAGCATACGCAGTTCTTATCGTAATTGTGGGGCAGATAGCTGCTGTTTGCCCAGGGGTCAAAGGCAAACTGCAGGACCTTCATTCCCGGGAAGCCGGAGTATTCCAGAAGCTCCATAACGTCGGATGTCAGGACGCCCAGATCCTCGGCGATATACTCGATACCTTCGACGCTCTTTATCGCGTCCACAAAATCGGCGCCGGGGCCTTTGACCCACTTGCCCTCTCTGGCGGTCTCATTGCCGTAGGGCACGCTCCAGAAGCTGGCAAAACCCCGGAAATGATCGATGCGGACAGCGTCGCATATCTTCGCAACGGCCCTCATTCTCTGTATCCACCAGTTGAAGCCCTCCGAATCATGAGCTTCCCATCTGTAAACTGGGTTGCCCCAAAGCTGACCGTCAACGGTGAAGTAATCCGGGGGAACGCCCGCCACCTCCTTCGGGCAGCGCTTTTCGTCAAGATTGAACAGCTCCGGTCTTGACCATACATCCACCGAGTCCAGAGGGACATATATGGGCACGTCGCAGATGATCTTTATGCCCTTTATGTGGGCGTACTCAAGGATCATGGACCACTGCCGGAAAAACTCGTACTGAAGGAAATAGTGAAAATCTATTTCCTCCCTGAGTCTTATCCTGCTCTCCTCCACTTCGGGATCCTCGTAAAAGCGGACGTCTCCCCACTCCTGCCAGCTTTTTCCCCCGTTTTCGCTTTTCAGCGCCATAAACAGGGCATAATCCGGCAGCCAGAGCTTGTTTTCATCCAGGAACTTGAAGTAGTCCTCGGGAAGTCTCCGGGTGAAAGCTTCATAGGCCTGTCTTAAAACGCGGAGCCTGTTTTCAAACATGACGCCGTAATCTACCTTTCCCGGGTCATCGCCCCAGCAGACGGACTGTACGGCCTCGCGGGAAAGAAGCCCCTTGCCGATAAGTATGTCGAGATCTATAAAATAGGGATTCCCCGCAAAGGCGGAAAATGACTGATAGGGCGAATCACCGCACCCCGTAGGGCCTATCGGCAGCACCTGCCAATACTTCTGCCCCGCGGAAGACAGAAAATCCACAAAATCGTATGCTGCTTTTCCCAGCGTCCCGATCCCATAGGGGGACGGCAGGGATGAAATGTGCATCAGAATTCCACTGGCTCTCACTTTATTATCCTCTTGATCCTTTTTCTTTTTCAGCCTTATATTTCGGGCGATTATTAATAATAAACCATTTTGCGGGAAAACTCAACCGTTTTTTCAAATCAAGGTATTATTATTCCGGATTTTCTGATATAATACATCCGACACAGAAAAACGGAGCGTATACCCATGTTCAGAACAGAGATTCCCGAATACGTCAAATCAATACTATTCCGGCTGAAAACCGCCGGGTTTGACAGCTATCTTGTGGGCGGATGCGTCCGCGACAGTGTGATGGGCGCGGTGCCCCACGACTATGATATCGCCACTCCCGCCTCTCCCGAAGCGGTTGAGGCCTGCTTTAACGACCTCCATGTGATAGAAACCGGTCTTAAGCACGGCACCGTCACCGTGGTGTCCCGCGGTCACCCCGTCGAGATAACCACCTTCCGCTCCGACGGAGAGTATCTGGACAACCGCAGGCCTGAGCATGTCACCTTCGTATCCGATCTTGAAACCGACCTCAGCCGCCGGGACTTTACTGTGAACGCCCTGGCCTATTCTCCGGACTCCGGCATTGTGGATCTTTTCGGAGGGACCGAGGATATTAAGGCCGGGATCATACGGTGCGTCGGCGACCCGGAAACAAGATTCCGGGAGGACGGGCTGCGTATACTCCGTGCGCTGAGATTTGCCTCAAGGCTCGGATTCACTGTCGATGACGCCACAGACGCCGCCATACACAAATGCAGCCGTCTCCTTGACAACATCTCCGCAGAGCGCATCTTCTCCGAACTGGGAGGCATCCTCACCGGCTCCGCAGCGGAACGGATACTCACGGATTACAGCGATATCATGTTCCGCATAATGCCGGAGCTGGAGCCTATGAGCCGCACCACTCAGAACAATCCCCATCACATGTACGACGTGTGGACTCACACGGTGAAGTCTGTCGGAGCGGCGGAACCTGACCGCATTCTGCGCCTTGCCATGCTGTTCCACGACTGCGGAAAGCCCGCCTGCAAAACAACGGATGATGACGGCATCGACCATTTCCGCGGTCACCCGGAGGTAAGCGGGAGGATCGCCCGCGTGATACTGAACAGGTTAAAAAGCGACAACCGCACAAAAGACGAGGTGCTGTTCCTTGTGGAGCACCACGACATTCAGTTCTCTCCCAAAGACAACCGCTTAAAGAAATTCATAGCGGAAACCGGGGAGGAGCGGTTCGGGAGGCTTCTTGAGGTGAAGCACGCCGATCTAAAGGCAAGGTCGGAATATTCAAGGGAGGTCTCCCTTCCGGAGCTTCAGCGGATCGAAGGGATCTTCCGGGAAATGAAAGCCTCCGGTACATGCATACAGGTAAAAGATCTGGCGGTAAACGGCCGGGACCTTATTAAGCTGGGCGTCCCCGAGGGCAAAGCTGTGGGGCTGATGCTTGCGCAGCTCCTGGACATGGTCGTCGCCGGTGAAATACAGAACGACAGGGAACAACTTCTGGCAAAAACCCGTCATTTAAGCGGGAAGTTTACAGAAATGTAACCTGCTGCGGATTGACTTCCCGTGTCCTCCCGGTTTATACTATGGTTCAAGCACGGATCAAGATAACTTTACTCTTCAGGAAGTGAGTAAATATGTGGGAAAAATATAAAAAATACGAGCCTATATTCGGTGCGTGGTATATTAACGGACTCATAGGCGAGGGCTCCTACGGCCAGGTGTACGAGATAGAGCGACGGGACTTCGGCGTGTACCGCTCCGCCCTGAAAATCGTCTCCATCCCCCGCAGCCAGGCGGAGATCGAAGCCGCCCGGGGCGAGGGAATGGACGACGCAAGCCTCAAGTCCTATTACCGCAGCCTTGTGGACGAGATCGTCAAGGAGTTCTCCCTGATGTCAAAGCTCAAGGGCACCGCCAACGTGGTGAGCTATGAGGATCATCTTGTGATCCCCCACGATGACGGCATCGGCTGGGACGTGCTCATCCGAATGGAGCTGCTGACTTCCCTCAAGGATCATCTCAAGGACAACCTTATGACGGAGCAGGACATCATCAGGATGGGCGTCCACATCTGCCGGGCGCTGGAGCTCTGCGGGAAGCACAATATCATCCACCGAGACATAAAGCCCGAAAACATCTTCATATCCCCCAACGGCGACTACAAGCTGGGCGACTTCGGCATCGCCCGCACCGTGGAGGCCACAATGGAGGGGCTTTCCAAAAAGGGCACCTTCTTCTACATGGCTCCCGAGGTGTACCGGGGCTACGCCTACGGCCCCGCTGTTGATATCTACTCTCTGGGCATGGTGATGTACTTCTTCTTAAACAACAAGCGTCACCCCTTCATGCCCCCCAGCCCCAGGCCCATAACATTCTCCGACAGGGAAAACGCCCTCCGGGAGCTTATGAAGGGCGCTCCCCTTCCCCGCACCGTTCACGGTTCCGACCAGCTGTGGGAGATCGTGCGGAAAGCCTGCGAGTATAACAGCGCCAACCGTTATTCCTCCCCCACAGAGATGCGTGAGGCTCTTGAGGCACTGCTTAAAAAGGATGCTTCCGCCGCAGGCAGGATAGTTCTCGGCGCGGACAATCCCGCGTCATTCGGCCAGTACGCCACAGGGGATGACCTTTCATATCTTCCCGACGGTCCCGGTACCGCCGTTCTGGACATAGTGGAAGGCTTCGGAAGCGAGGATGAGACCGTGGCCGTAAGCGCCGCCGACCTGAGCGCCCTAAAGGACCCCCCGAAAACCCCGGCCCCAAAGCCCCGTGATCCGGCTGCTTACAAGCCGGCGTCCCACGTCAGACAGCGGGAAGACACCGGAGACAGCGTGGGCGGGAAGTTTATCGCCGGTGTGATATTCGGCGCTGTGGTGCTTGTTTTCCTCATTTTTCTGCTGGTTACCGCACTTTCCGGCAAAGGAAAAGACAAGCCCGATGATGTGACCCCGGCCGACGAAATCACCGATACGGAAAACCCGGACAGTGAACCCGAGGACGAAACGGAGGATAACGAAGAACCGGATGAGCCGGAAACCGTCTATCCCGAAGCGCTGATCCTGAGCGCAAGCGTCCTGAACATGGAGGTGGGCGGCACCGACCGTATAAGCGTGTCGGTCTCACCCGACGGCGCCGAGCTGGGCGATGTGACATGGAAGAGCAGCGATACCGATGTCGTCACCGTTGACGAGGACGGCACCGTCACGGCGGTGGGCAGCGGCATCGCCGGTATTACTGCATCGGCGGACGGACTTACCGCCACATGTACCGTAAACGTACAGCCCGAAGCCACCGTAACCGGTATCGAGATCGAGTCACCGCCGGACAAGACGGAATACCTTGTGGGCGAGGTCTTCGATTCCGACGGTCTCACCGTGCGGATAAACTACTCCGACGGCAGCCATGAGACCATGGATTCCGGCTTCTCTTTCAGTGATGAGCCTTTTTCCTCTCCCGGCATTTTCCGGCAGACTGTGACCTATTCGGGCTTTGAGGCCGCCTTTGACATCACGGTCACGGAAGCCGAACAATCAGAATAAACCTGAATAAAAGATCATCTCCCCCAGCGGCGTTGCCGGCGGGGGAGCTTGTTTTTATAAATCGTCGGTTTTTCCTGAACATCAGAAGAAATCTGATGTTTTTTCTTCTTCAATACGTTGAATTACGGTCAATAAGGGTGTATAATTATCTGAATTGACTGCACCGTAAACCTTCTGCGCAGACATTTCGCATTCTCGGGAGAATACTATGAAACGCACAGAGAAAGAACTGCTTCTGAATCACGCCGGCGTGGACAAAGCGTCGGAGGAAACAGACAAGTGGCTCAGAAGCCTGAACGTCCCCCCGAAGGACGCCCTCAGGATCAGGCTTACAATGGAAGAGCTGCTCCTCCGCATCTGCGACCGTTTTGACGGATCGATCACCGGGTCCCTCTCATTCGTAAAGCGCCTTGGCACACCGTATATTCGTTTCAGTTACAAAGGCGAGGCCTATGACCCCACCGAAACCCAGGACGGGGAAATAGGAGAATGGACAAACAAGGTGCTGTCCAATATGGGATTGTCTCCGTCATGGAGTTACCGTTCCGGGCGGAATGAGCTGACCCAAACCGTTTCTCTTCCCAAGGACACTTCCAATTATTTAATGCTTGGGGCGCTGGCCATGGCGGTCATTCTGGGACTGTTGGGGGCGTCGCTCCCCATGGGGGTGCTCAAAGCAGCCTCCGACTTCCTGCTGGAACCCATATCGGAAGTGTTCACCCGCCTGCTCCACACCTTTGTGGGGCTTATGGTCTTTCTGTCTGTCATCGCGGGTATATGCGGCATCGGAAGCGCCGCGGAATTCGGGAGGATCGGGAAAAAAATGCTCTCCCGTTTTATGGGTTTCACATTTCTTGCCGCCGCTGCGGCGGTCCTGACGAAGCCCGTCTTCACAATAGCGCACACCGCCGCGGGAAGCGGGGAGTCCCAGCTTGAAAACATCCGCAGCATGCTTCTGGATATCCTTCCGTCAAACCCTGTAAAGCCCTTTTACGACGGGAACACTCTTCAGATCATCTTTCTGGCCGTCTTTATCGGCATCATCCTCCTGGGCATCGGGGAAAGAAGCGCCCGCGTCCGGGATCTGCTTTACGACTTTAATGACATCGTCGCTCAGGCTATCCGGGTGGTCTGCAGACTGCTTCCTCTCTTCATTTTCTCCTCATTTACTCTTCAGATCTGGAAAAACGGTTTTCAGGCCTTTGCCGTTATGTGGAAACCGCTGGCAGTCTGCACGGCGCTGTGCGTAATCATTATGGCGTTCAAAACCGCCCTGACCTGCTGGCGGCTCAAGGTAAAGGCATCAGTTATCCTGCGCAAAATCTGTCCCGCAATGGTTCTGGGCTTTGCCACAGCCTCCAGCTCCGCCGCGTTCAATCTCTGCAACGATATAAACGAAAACAAACTTGGCATCGCTCCGGATCTGAACCGTGTCGGCAATCCTATCGGCATGGCGTTATACGTTCCGTTTCTGGCGGTGGTGTTCGTTCTTACCGCCTTTACCGCCGCGGAGGCTTACGGCGCCGGCGACGGCGGCATCGGATGGCTGATAACCCTGTGGATCGTGAGCGCGATAATGAGCTTTGCGATCCCGCCCGTATCCGGCGGAACGCTGGCATGTATCGGCATCCTGCTGTCGCAGCTCAAAATACCTGCGGAGGCTCTTGCCCTTGCCGGGGTGGTAAGCCTTGTAATCGATTTTATCTCTACCGGATTCGATGTGGGTATCCGGCACCTGGAGCTTGTGCTTCAGGCCGACAAGCTGGGGATGCTGGATCACGATATGCTGAGAAGCGAGAGCAGGATCTGAGCCTGCCGCAAAGCGCGATTTACATAGGATTGGAGCAATAAGCATATTAATGAAAAGAACTCTCTATTCCGAGCTGAGGACATTATACGAGACCTCGGCGGCGGATCCTCATACATTTCGTATCACAATAAAGCTGAAGGACATAGTCGACGGCGGCCTGCTGCGGAAAGCGGTGGACACGACAATGGATCGGTACCCATATTTCCGTGTCCGCATCCGCGCGGACGGGAACAGGCTGTACTTTGAGGACAATCCCGCTCCCCTGCCTGTTCTCAACACAAACAGGCGTATCGTTCTGGGCGGAGAGCAGACCTCCGGTCATCTGATGGCCTTCTGTTTCTGGAAAAACAGGCTGTATATAGACGCTTACCACGGTCTGACAGACGGCGGCGGCATCGCCCCCCTCATCAAAACCCTCCTGTACTGTTACTGCTCCGCCTTCTATGATGAAAAGGAGTTTTCCACGGAGGGCATACGCCTCTCTGACAGTCCGGTGTCCCCGGGCGAGTGGGAGGACCCGGCGGAAAAGCCGCTTCCCGGCGGCGACCCCATCCTCGTCCCCAAGTGGAGCAAACCGGCCTTCCAGATCGCGGATGGCGGCATTGCAGCCATCATCCCGGAGTGCTTTGTGGTAAACATACGTATTCCCGAGGCTGAATTCATGCGCTTTAACATCTCCAATGACGGAAGCCCGGCCACAATTGTGTCGCTGCTTCTTGCCCGGACGATTGACGCCCTTCACCCGGATGCCTGCCTGCCCCCGGTGATCGCCATGTGCGTCAATCAGCGAAGAGCGCTGAGGGCTCCCCTGGCCCACCAGAGTCTGGTGGGCAACGTGCGGCTGCCCTATACGGACAGAGTGCGGTCACTCCCCTTCTCCACCCAGGCCACATGCTTCCGGGGAATGGTGACGCTTCAGTCCAGCGACGACATGGTGCGAAACGAGATAAAGGAGTATCAGGAGCTGATGACTCACCTGGACACTCTGGGCAGCCATACTGAGCGGCAGTCCTGCTGTCAGCGGAAGATGGAGGAGCTTTCCCGCTGCGTGACCGCCACGGTCAGCTATGTGGGAAAGGCAAATCTCGGGGATGCGGAACGCTTCATTCAGGAGTACGAGGCCCTGCCCTCCACCGCCCTGCCCTCCACTCATGTTCCTCTTACCGTGGAGATGAGCGCCATGAACGGGTATTTCTTCCTGAATTTCATCCAGTATTTCAGAGAAACCGATTATCTTACAATGTTCATTCGTCAGCTTCGTATGAATAACATCGATTATGACGTCCTGAACGTGACGGAAGCCCGATATCCCCGGGTGGAGCTTCCTGTTTGACATTCAATGATTACCGAACGGCAGTGAACAGACCGTTTTTCGCATATATTAAAACAATGGGGTGCAGATATGAAACAGATACATAATCCGCTCAAAGGAGTAAAGCGGGGGGTCCGGATGCTCACCGGTCTTGCCCTTGCCCTTATGCTTTTTATACAGGCAGCGGGCGCCGCGGAGAACACGGGAGCGAAAGTCTCGGTTGATCCCGTGAATCACAGCGAAAACTATTCCGCTGTGCTGTACAACAACAGGAACGGCCTGCCCAGCTCCGACGCGAACACTATCGCTCAGACAAGCGAGGGATTCATCTGGATCGGCAGCTACAGCGGACTTATCCGTTACGACGGCAACACCTTTGAACGTCTGGATTCCACCAACGGAATGGGCAGCATAGTTGAGCTGTTTGTTGACAGCCGCGACAGACTTTGGATCGGCACCAACGACAACGGCCTTGCCCTCTGGGAAGACGGGGAGTTCACCATCTGGAACGACGAAGCGCAGCTCGGCTCCACAAAAATCAGCACCATAGAAGAGGACGCGGACGGCACCGTCTATATCGGAACCACAATGGGCATCACCGCCATCAGCCCCGATCTGACACTTCGCCATCTTGACGATCCCCGGATCGCCAACATATACATGGAACACATTACCCGCGGTGAAGACGGACTGCTCTACTGCATCACCAATGAGGACGATATCTTCACTCTCCGGAACGGGGAACTGGTGGAATTCACAGATCACAGCAGCACGAAGATTCAGGGCATTACCTTCATCCGCCCGGACCCCTCCGACCCCCGGAAGCTTTATGTCGGAACTGAAGATTCCCGTTTTTACCGCGTCAGCAAAGACTTTGATCTGCGCTCACTGGAATATATGAATATTGAACCGCTTAACTCGGTAAACGATATCGTCAAGATCGGGGACCGCATCTGGATATGCGCCCGGAACGGTATCGGTGAATTGGACGACAAGGGCTTCCACAATCTGGATAATCTGCCCATGAACAATTCCGTCAACAAGATGATGGTGGATTACGAGGGGAACCTTTGGTTCACCTCATCCCGTCAGGGCGTGATGAAGCTGGTGTCCAACAAGTTTACCGACATCTTTGTGCGCTACGGCCTGGAACCCGACGTGGTCAACGCCACATGTATGTACAAAGGCCATCTGTTTATAGGCACAGACACCGGTGCCAAAGTTTTGAACAATGACAGGCAGGTGTATACGATCCCCCTGTCCGAAGCGAGAACCGCCTCCGGAACCGACCTCGGTTTCCGGGATCTTCTGAAGCTCCTTGACGGATGCCGCATCCGCTCCATAACACCTGACAGCCACGGGCGCCTGTGGATCTCCACCTGGCGTGCCTGCGGTCTGCTGCGCTATGACGGCGGCCGAGTAACCGCCTTTACCGAAAGCGACGGACTCCACTCAAACCAGGTCCGCGCAGTCAGCGAAATGGCCGACGGCTCCATGATCGTGGCAAACACCGGCGGTGTAAACGTTATCAAAGGGGACGAAGTTGTCCTCAGCGTGGGCGTGGATGACGGCATTGCCAATCCCGAAACGCTGTCCGTATGCGCCGCTCCCAACGGGGATATACTTTTAGGCTCCAACGGCGGCGGTATCTATGTGGTAAAGGACGGCAGCGTCCGTTGTATCGGCAGAGAAGACGGTCTGACCTCAGAGATAATAATGCGAATAAAGCATGACCCGATGAATAACGTCTTCTGGCTTGTAACCAGCAATTCCATCGCCTATATGACCGAAGACTACAAGGTCACCACCGTAAAGGAATTCCCCTATTCCAACAATTTCGATCTGTACATAAACAAAAAAGGCGATATGTGGATACTCAGCTCCAACGGCATCTATGTGGTGTCCTCTGCGGAGATGATCGCTAACGGCAGGATCAACCCCGTCCACTACGGACTCGGCAACGGCCTGCCCTGTACCGCAACAAGCAACTCCTACAGCGCCCTTACCCCGCAGGGTGACCTCTATATTTCCGGCAGCTCCGGCGTTGCAAAGGTCAACATTGAAGCTGCGCTTGAGGATATTACCGATCTTAAGCAGGCTGTTCCGTATATCGAAGCCGACGGCAAGCTTCTTTACCCCGACGAAAACGGCGGGTTCACCCTCTCCCCCGACGTGAAGAAAGTGACCATATACGGCTATGTGTTCAACTATTCCCTGACCGATCCCCAGGTTTCCTACATTTTAGAGGGATTTGACCGGGAGCCGGTGACCTTAAGCCGCAGTGATCTCGGGCCTGTCACCTACACAAACCTCCACGGCGGCGACTATCGGTTCGTCATGGTACTGACCGATGCTCTCGGCCGGGGTGAAAACGAGCTTTCCGTCCCCATCGTCAAGGAAAAGGCGCTGCACGAAAAGCCCTGGTTCTATGTCCTCCTCGGCGTCGGGGCGGCGGCGCTCATTGCGCTGCTTGTTCATGCCTATACACGTCGGAAAATGCATATCCTTGAAGAAAAGCACCGGGAGGAAAAGGAAAAGGAACGCATCACAAACGAGCTGCACATGGCAAACCGCATCCAGGGCAGTATGCTCCCCCACGATTTCCCGCCGTTCCCCGACAGGAAGGAATTCGACATCTACGCAGATATGGACCCCGCC